>CAYGQI010000306.1:0-2048 GCA_964351925.1 uncultured Anaerolineales bacterium
ACCAGTTGGCGTCCTTCACGGTGGCCGCGATGTAGATGGTGGTGGGCGGCTGCAGCCCAGGAATCTGCCCCTTTACCGCAGCCCATTCCCAGCCCCCAAAAGAAGACACCTCCACGCCGCCCAGCTGCGAGCCGATGGGCAACTCTATCGTCTGCCGCGCCTTGATCAGGGCACCCATGCTGTCCATCCCTTGCTCATCCGAGGTCAGGGCCAGGGAACTGACATAAAGGATGTTTCCTCGCAGGGAGTCGATGTCTGCCTCGTTCTCTGCAAAGATGGTCTGGAGTTCCTCCTCTCTGACAAACCACGTGCTGGGATAGAGCATCGTGAAGTTCAGGTCGGCCCTACCGTAGGCTGAGAACGAGATTCCAGGCGGTAAGGACCCTCCGCACTCTATCAGGCCCGCCTGTGCGCTTTCGAGTTCCGGATCAAGAGCCAACGCCTGCTGGAACTCAGGAACCGCTCTGTCACAGCTCTCCAGCTGCACGTAGGCCTGCCCCAATCTGGAGTAGATCTCAGCGTTCTGTGGTTCAACTCCCAGCGCCATCTGGTACTGCGCTATCGCTTCCTCGTAGCGCCCATCATTGAACAGTACATCACCTGCGGCCACGTACTCGTTGGCGGAGGCCGCTGCGGTCGGCGAACGTGCAGGTGCCGTGCCGACGCCGGGTACTGAGGGAGTTCCGCCCAGTAGGCTCGCGACAAGCGAGCTCAGGGGTCTGCCGGGCAACACGAACTCCGAAATCACGACCGATACGCCACTGAGGACACAGCACAGGGCGATCACAGCCACGACCACAGGAACCGCGAAATCGGATGCTTTTCTTCGTGCTTTGGCGCTAGCTGTCTTGGGCCCAGTTGGTGGAGGCGACGAAGGCGGCTTGGCGGGAGCAGTCCGCGTGGGTACAGCCGCAGCTTCCGTAGGTGGCTCACCCTGCACCCACTTCTCCCCATCGTAGAAGTACCATAGGCCGCTCTGGGCACCGATCATCCAGTAGCGACCCTGCTCGTCCAAGACCTGCAGCCGCCGCAGCTCGACCTCGAACTCTTGCTCGTCTATCTCGCCTGCATCCAGGTTCTTTCTGAGTTCCCGGAATCTCCTCTCAGTGTCGCTGAAGTCCATGGAGATGCCTCCCTATCTGTCCAATCCGCAGTCTGGAGTCTCTCTCACACGAGTCACTCTCGTGTGCACGGCTGAGCAGTCGCCAGCAAGGGCTGGCGCCTCGGCTCGGCACAACCTTGTTATTCCTCTGGGAACAAGAACATCCAAGTCTCGCTTGGTGGGCTGGTGCTTGGATCGCTGGGGCCATCAGGCGACTCGCCCCTTTGCTGCCTCACGGTGACATGCCATTTGTACTTGTCATCGACGGACTCGCCGCGCAGAAACTCGGGGAAGGTCCAGGACGTCTCCCTTACGTAGTCGGCCCAGTACACGGTGCACTCGTTCCAGCACACCTCTACATGATAGTACTCGTCGTCCCGCAGGTTGTCTACCGGTTTCCAGATCAACACGGCCTGGTATCCTCGGCCACGCTCTGTGCCATCCTCCGGCAGAACTAGCACGGGAGCACCATGTGTGAAGACTTGAGGAGGAACGGAGGTCGCACTGGGCGCTGCCGCGGGTGTGGCAGTCGGGGGAGGAGTGGTTGAAGTGGGCGTCTCTCGAGTCGCGGTGATTTGCGGGGTTGGGGATTCCTCCTCTGTCGGCAGAGCAGTGGCCGCTGGAGACGTGGTCGTAGCGGTGGGCTCAAGGACTGGAGTTGAAGTTACGTTGGTCGTTGCCGCAGGACTGTCTGCTGTGGGTACGGTGGTCGATGGCGTCCTCCCCAGCTGGTAGTACAGGACTCCAGCCACAACCAGACACGCACCAAACAGCAGGCCCAGTACTCCCAGGGCAACTCGCCTGTCCAGTCCGCCCCTCCGTCTGGGCGGGATGGTGGGCTTCTCAACCCCAGACTCTTGCTCCTTTCCCGCGGCCCGTTTGAGCGATAGGGGTGGTGAAGCCCGAACCCAGTCACCATTCTCGTGGCGGTACCAGTTCTCCGTTT
>CAYGQI010000307.1:0-2043 GCA_964351925.1 uncultured Anaerolineales bacterium
GCCATGAGGCATCGGACTTCGACTCTTTCATCTATCTCCCTGGCGAAGTTAGTGAATTCCCCCTTGTGCATCTCTTTGCAGGAAAACTCTCCTCTGCCCATCCTGACCCGTGCTGCTTGAGGTGGGCAGTAGGGGACCCTGATCCTGGCTCCCTCCGCGGTTTCCTCCAACTGAAAGCCCGTGATGATGGCCCAGGGGAAGTAGGACAGTGCCTCCAGAACTCGGGCTACACCCTCTTTCTCCAGTGGGAAGCGCTCCTTGATCTCTCTGGCCGCCACCGTGCCCATCCTGGTCCAGATGTCTTCGTTGAGCTTCTCCGCCGCCGGGGTGCCAAAGGTGTCCTCCACGGCCAGGAACCAGTAGGCATCCGCCAGGCGGTACTGCCTGAGGAGGAACTCCAGATACGGCCGCAAGTCCTTGTCCCCTATCTCCGAGAACTTCATCCGCACCTCCCTGGTCGTGGATGGTTGTTTATTGACGCCAGACCACTGGGACAGAGCCCAGTATCTACGAGGCCTCGGCCCCTAGCGTATCCTCCCCGGCAGCAAGCTGTTCCTCCGAGGAGGCCTGACGCGCTCTGTTCGTGAGACGCACCATGGCTATGGCCATGGAGATGGTGAGTACAACTAGAAAGGCGAGGGCACCCAGCATGGCCAGCCCGGCGAAACCCTGCGTGAGGATGTCCTCAGGTTTGCTCACCGCCAGCAGGGAGGGCACGGCCACCGCAACGGCCGCCGCGTTCCACAGGGCGTGGATTCCGGTGCTGGCTCCGTAGGCCGCCAGCAGACGCCAGGGGCGTCTGCTCACGAGGGCTTGCTGCCATCCGAGACCCATGACGCCACTGGCCGTGCAATGCATCAAGCTGGCCCCGCAGCGCATCAACATCACGGCCCCCCAACCTTCCAGCGCTATCGATCCGTTGAACAGGCTCTCACCGATGGCGAAGCCAGCGCCGCAGGCCACGCCCCAGAGCAAGGCCTCGGCTTGCCCCCGGAGGCGGTATCCCAGCAGCAGAACCCCCAGCCCTTTCAGGAGCTCCTCTATCAAGGGGGCCATGACCACGAACACCAAGGTGATGGCGCAAAGGGCGGCGGGAGAGAGCACCAATCGGGCCAGGTTGTCGGTGTTCTCAAGCCAGGTTGGATCCTGCAGATTGACGGACAACTCCACCAGCCTTTCCAGACCTCCTGGTGTCAGCGCCACGATGAGGGAGATGGCCACCACCACAGCGAGGACAACTGCCAACTCCGCGGCCAGTGCGCTCATAGGTGCTAGCACGGCTCCGTGGGACAATTCTAGGATCACCGTGCGCCAGGATGCGGCCCGGGTACGCCTACCCACAAAGGCCAGGATAGCGAGGGGGGGCGTCGCGGCGGCGAGAATGTGAAAGAGAGGGAAGGCCAACGCCGTGAAGCTTGCTGACGGCAGCAGGGAAACCATCAACTGGCCAGCGAAGAGGCAGAGGAAAAAGAGCAAGGTCAATCGCACAAGAGAGGTAGGGTAGAACGTCGCTGAGCTGTGGCCTCCAAGGAACCGGCGCGCATGGTACATCAGACCGAAGCCCAGAGTCAGACCGATGGCGGCCACGGAGGCCACGGTCAGGTTGGTCGCCAAGAGGTCAGGCCCGTGATACAGGAAGGGCAAAAGGAGGTAGAGAACGGCACACCCGGCACCTCCGGAGAGCAGGAGTAGTCCTCCCGGCAGCACGAGCATGCCAGCAACTCTGAGCTTCTGAGTCAAGTCAACGTTCCCTGTAGGTGCCAGCCATGCGGAAGATGGCTCGGCCCAGATCTTGTAACCTTTTGCTGTCCTCCACCTGCGCCACGAGATGCGCCGGCAGGTGGTGAAGGCCATTGTAGGCCCCACTGATGGCCCCGGCGACAGCGGCGGTGGTGTCGGTGTCGCCTCCACCCAGGACTGCTGACGACACAGTGGTTGCGAAATCGGACGGGGTCCGCAAGAAGCAGTACAACGCGCTAGCTACCGTCTCCACGACGTACCCACTCGTGCCCAGGGTTTTCAGTGCCATCTCAGTGGGGGTGT
>CAYGQI010000308.1:0-2027 GCA_964351925.1 uncultured Anaerolineales bacterium
ACTGCGCCAGGCTTTCTGGCAGAACAGGCGAGGAGGCAACTCGATAGACTGGACTGAGTGGGCACCGCTGATTTGGTTCGCGGCTCTTCTGTTCTGCCTGGTGTTGATGAAGCGCTGGCTCAGCACGCATCTCTACGGGCTGGGCCTTCTGTTGAGCGATAGCCACGACGTGGCCATCTTGCTGTACTTCCTCCTCCTTCTGCCGGGCGTACTGGTGCACGAGTTGAGCCACTGGATCACTGCCAAGCTACTGCGTGTGCCTGTCGGCAAGATCACCCTGGGCCCCTCAATGAAGGGGGACGGAGTGACCCGGCTGGGCTCCGTCTCCCTGGCCCGGACTGACCCGCTTCGTGGAAGTCTCATTGGTCTGGCGCCCCTGGTGACCGGCAGTGTTGTCATCCTGGTCATTGGGTACTCCATCTTTGGGCTGATCACCCCTGGTGAGTTGGCCACTGGTCTGTCCGCTGAGGACATACCTTCCGCGCTGATGGGGTACTTCTCGGTTCCCAACTTCTGGCTGTGGGTGTATCTGATCTTCTCCATCAGCAATGCCATGCTTCCCAGCGAGTCAGACCGGCAGGCCTGGGCATCCCTGGTTCTCTACTGCGGTGTGGCCGTGGTCGTCCTATATGGTTTTGGATTGCTACAGGAGGTCTCGTCCCCACTATACGGACTTGTCTTGACAGGCCTCAGCCATCTAACCTTGGCTTTCCTGCTAACCATAGCTGTTGATGCGGCGGTCATCGCCATAGTGGTCATCGTGGAGAGAGTGGTGATGATCGTCAGGGGGAAGAGGGTGGAGTACTAGGGGCGCACAGGTTTGTCGATCAGTGGGGGCGCATCAGGGCAGTCTGCTGAGCATCCTCATCGCTCTGAGGGTCACCCATTTGCTGGGCTCCCCCTTGTTGCCGAACCTGGTCCAGGTTCTGTCCAGGGTGTGTTCGAGAGGCCACCGACCCCTGCCATCTTGCTTGCTCAAGACGATGTCGATGGCCTTCTGCAGTCGCCCGTCGCCTCCGTAGCCCAACTGGGCCAGCACATCCACCGTCTCCAGCAGGTCACTGTGGTATCCTAATGGAAAGCCCAAACTGAACCACAGTGGACTGATCTTCCCTCTGCTGCTGGGGTAATCTGCGACGGCTGGGTCGCGGCTCAAGAGCAGTTCCACACCGAGGGCCATGGCCTGCCTGGCAGCTTCCGAGCGCTGCTCGAGAGGCATCAGAGCGTACGCTCCAAGCGCCTTGATCGCCCCCCAGGCGCAAGGGCGCCAGGTCTCCCTCTTGGCTCGGTTGGAGGAGTTGGCACGGCAATTGAACCCTTCTTCCACTATCCTCTCTGCCAGGTTCTGGGCCACTGTTTGGACCTTGTGATCATGGCCATAGCCCAGGCTGCACAAAGCGCGCAGGAGATTGCCGTTGAGGCAGGCCACCGTCCCCGTTTCCGTCTTGGTGGCGGAGAACAGCCCTTCCCCGGGAAGAAAGCTGTGCTCGAGCACGATCTGGCAGGCACGGCGTATGGCGTCGTCCGGGGTGGCGCCGAGATCAGCCAGGAACATCACCTGCCACACGGTGGCCCTGTATTTGGGGCTATAGCCGTGGCCTGGTTTGACCCAGTATCCTTGAGGATATTGGGCTTCCAGGATCTCTCTGACAGGTTTCGAGGTCATGATGGCCACGCGGGCAGCGAGAAGTTCATGGTCATCATGGGGCCTGTGGAGGAGATCGCGCAGGGTGAAGTAGCGGACCGAAGGGTTTTCCTCCTCCAAGAGCCAGGGAACGGGGTCCTTCTTAAGATACCGGTTCCAGTTGCTGGCCATGCCTTTCTCCGACAGAATCCTCAGGTCCTCTGACCCAGACTGAAAGGCGTCTTGGCGTAGAGTTCCTGCGGATAGGGCTTGATCTCGATGTCCGGAGTGCGGTGCTCGAGGAAATGTCTCAAGCGCTGGGCCTCCTGCTCCATCTGATCCCTGAGGTGCCCTGCGACTCGCTCGAAAGGCAACACCTGTATGGCCTGTTTCTTCTTGTCTT
>CAYGQI010000309.1:0-2027 GCA_964351925.1 uncultured Anaerolineales bacterium
GCGCCTACTTCATCCACTCCGGGATCTCGATCCGCAGCGGGCATTTCTCCAGGCACTCAACGCACGCGTCCCCTCGCGCCTTCTCGTCCCCTGCTGCTCCTGGTCACCTGGCCTAGTGCAACAGTAGCCACCTGGCCAATCCCCGAATCCCCCGCTTGGCCGATGTGTCCGGAGGATTCTCCTTGTATACTGGGTATAGCTTGAAACAAATGCGTTGCCGCCTGGGCGGCAAAGGAGGCCAACATGCCGTGGATTGCGATGACTCTGGTGACTCTTCTCGCGCTGGCCGGCATATTCCTGGCGACAGTAGCCGGCATACTCGTCCTCATTGCTGCCGTCGTCATTGTTGCCAGAAGGCAGAAGAGAAACGCTGTCCCGGCCGTCGAGCCGGTTGACTGACCACGAAAACCTGCCGTAACAATGGAGGAAGCCAAAGGTGAAAGAGAGATCTGAAATCGTACAGCTCGTGCTCAAGGCCGTAGGCATGGCCATGGGAGTGGCCAGCGTTGTGCTCAGCGTCCTGGGGACCGTGCCCGTGCAGACCAACGTCATGCTTCTGGGCATAGGGCTCTTCGCCCTCGGGCTGGCTGCACTGGACCGGGAGACGGACTAGAGAGGGCAACAGCGCAAGCCACATCACCCACATTGCAGGGGCGGTCTCCAACAGAGGAGAGACCGCCCTCCCGGTGGAGGCCGGGGCACTGGGGTTCTAAGATCAAAGGGAGACACTGAACCCGGCGAGTCGTGCGAGAGGAGAGAGTATGAAATACAGAGTCCATCGCTTGGACCTCAAGATGACCAGCGACCAGAGCAAGCTGGAGCAATTCCTGAATGGCCTGGAGGGCGAGGTCGTGGGAATAATCCCCAACGTGACCCTCGGATTCTTCTGGGCTCACAGGGTGGATTTCGTGCTCATCGTAGAGAAGGTGGGCTGAGCAGGACCCAAGGCGATTTCAGCGGAGCACAGAACCAGCTCCCCTCCCTTGAGGGGAGGGGTCGGGAGAGGGTGGAACATAGTCACCCCCACCTTTGTCCTCCCCCCTCAAGGGGGAGGATTACCTTCGTCAACCCGCATGCTTCGATACGGCCCCGACGACAAGCTCAGCACGAGGCTTAGTCGAATTAGACCCTCACGGAGGTTCCAAACCTCCGGCAGGGTGACCCAGGCCCACCGTCTCCGCTTATCACAGGAGAGAACGTCGATGACCACAAGAGTCAAGATGAAGCTGACCCCCGAGCAGGAGACCCTGCTGATTACACTCTATGCCAAGGCACAACCGGGCAACCCGCTGCTCTTTGACCCGACCGCCCAGGACATCCTCAACCAGGTGGACTATGACTTTGCCCGCCTGCGTGTCCCCTACAAGACCGTCGTCCTGATCTGCCAGCGGGCCAAGAAGCTGGACCTGGTTACACGGGACTTCCTGGGCGAGCACCCCGGCGGCGTGGTGCTGCAACTGGGCTGCGGTCTGGATAGCCGTTTCTTGCGCGTAGACGACGGCCACGTCGTCTGGTACGACCTGGACATGCCACCGGTTGTAGAACTCCGCCAGCAGTTCTTCAACGAAAGCGAGCGCTACCACATGATCGCCGCCTCCGTGACGGACCTGGACTGGGTGGACACAGTCCAATCGGGCGGGCGGCCGGTGCTGGTGGTGGCCGAAGGATTGCTGATGTATCTGGACGAGGCCGACGTACGGCGAGTGGTGCTCCGGCTGCACGAGGCCTTCCCTGCCTGCCTGCTGATCGCTGACGTTTTCAGTCGGCAGACGGCCCGCTCGGCCACCAAGCACCCCTCGCTGAAAGCTACCGGTGCGACCATCGGCTGGGGCATAGACGATCCGCATGAGTTGGAGGCTTGGGCGACAGGTATCCGCCTGCTGGAGGAGTGGTATTTCACTGACGATCCCGACCTGGCCCGCCTCAACTTTGGCTATCGCGTGGCTTACAGGCTGGCCGGAGCCTTCAAGATGGTCCAGAGAGCGCACCGCATCGTGTATTACCAGCTATGACCTGCGCCTGCCCAC
>CAYGQI010000310.1:0-2027 GCA_964351925.1 uncultured Anaerolineales bacterium
GTCTCTTCCGATACTTGTGCCGCGCAATCTTCTTGCGGCGTTTCTTCACTACTGAGCTCATACCGTGTTCCTATCTACGTCACGCTGTCCGCAGTTCTCGCTGACCTACATTGTACCACATGCGGCGTGGCACCGCAAGCAGAGCATACCAATGCGCGACTCAGAGGTCACGCTGCCGTCGAGGCAAACCACGAGGTCCGTCGCCGAGATCCTGGAAGAGCAGATGACTCACTCCTCCTCGGGATGCGGGGTGACCAGAACCTTGTCAACGCGGAGGCCGTCCATGTCCACCACCTCGAAGGAGTACCCGGATACCTCGACCAGGTCGCCTTCTTCGGGCACCCGGCGAAGGTACGCCATGACAAAACCGCCGAGAGTGCGGAATTCGCGCGTATCCTCACCCTCCGAGTGTTCTATGCCGAGCTCTTCCTTGAGGTCGAACAGGGAGAGTGACCCATCTGCGAGCATGGAACCATCTTCCCTGTGGACAAACGATGGCTCCTCGAGATCGTACTCGTCTCGGATCTCTCCCACGATCTCTTCCAGGACATCCTCCAGTGTGACGATGCCCTCGGTTCCTCCAAATTCGTTGATGACTATCGCGATATGGCTGCGGGTATCCTGAAAAGACTTAAGCATGGCTAGCAGTGACTTGGTTTCCGGTACAAACAGCGCTTCCCGGAGAAGGGGCTCTATGGAGGTGGATCCTTCTGCGCTGAGCAGGTCCTTGGCGTGCAGGATACCCACGACCTCGGACAGGTTATCACGGTACACCGGGAACCGCGACATGCCGGAGGACAGGACTGTCTCCCTTGTCGACTCGATTGGGTCATCTATGTCGATTCCCACCACATCAGGTCGAGGCCGCATCACGTCCACTACCGACCGGTCGGCAAAGCTGAAGATCCGATCCACGAACTCCTTCTCTGCCGGGACGAACACTCCCGTCCGGGCACCCTCGGCGACCAGGTACCGGACCTCCTCTTCGGTGACAGTGTGCGGGTGTCTCGCACCAACTCCGAGAGGTCTGAGGAGGGCGTCAGTCGATTGGCTAAGAAGCCACACCACGGGGCGAGTGATGATGGCGACGAACCTCATGGGACGGGCCATCGCCCTGGCAATCCTCTCGGGATGGCTAAGGGCCAGTCTTTTGGGCACCAGTTCTCCGATGACCAGGGTGAGATAGGTGATCCCCAGCACTACCAGGCCAAACGCGACCGGCTCCGCGTATACCTCGGCGTCTGGAAGAGGAAGGGTGGACAGGTAGGGCGCGAGATGGGTCACTATGCTGGCGCCTCCAAAGGCCCCAGCAACGATTCCCACAAGGGTGATGCCCACCTGTATTGTCGAGAGGAAGGCGTTAGGGTTGTCCAGCAGGCGAAGTACGGACTTAGCTTGCTTGTCTCCGGCCTCCGCCTGCGACATCAGCAAGGGCCGCCGCACTGAGAGCACAGCGATCTCCGTGCCAGCGAGAAGCCCGTTGGTCACTATGAGCAAGAGGATGATCAGTATCTCGGCCATCGTTCTCCTCTCCCGACGCTGTTGCCTAGACGTCGTCCTGATTCTAGCATGCGGCACGTTCCTGTACAAGGGCCAGCCGGTCCGCAGGATTGGTGTGGCCAGGTGGCTATGATATAATCTCCGCGCTGCCGTGAGTGTCGCCTCGAAGTGGCTGGAGGATGCTGGCAAGTGAGAGCCTATCTTTGGTTCACTTGAAGTGGAAGCGGGCGGGCCGTGAGGCCTCGCAGGCTGGACGGGGGAAAGGCTTTCACCTGGCGCTTCAAGACCAGGGATTACTGGGAGTCGGTACCCGTGGCCAGGCCCATTGATTCCGTGGAAGAGCTGATGCTGTTGCACCAACCATGGGTCACCTCGAAGGCCTCAGACGTGCTAGAAACGGTGCATTCTCACGGCGGCGAGGCCTCCCTCGACGACGAAGGGCTGGTCGTCGTCGAGATCGACGATGCCAAAGTCGAGCAGGCCAATGCTGAACTCAGCGCCCTGGGATGCACGCTCAGCAACGACTT
>CAYGQI010000311.1:0-2024 GCA_964351925.1 uncultured Anaerolineales bacterium
GACGCCTACAAGAAGCTGTGCAAGCAAGAGGGGGAAGAGCTATATGTGGCCGTTCGCTCGTCCGCCACTGCCGAGGACACAGCCGAGGCCTCCTTCGCCGGGATGAACGAGACCTTCCTCAACGTGTACGGCGAGAAGGATGTGCTGGAAGCGGTCAAGAAGTGCTGGGCCTCTCTGTACGGAGCAAGGGTCATCTTCTACCGGGTCAAGCGCGGATTCGAGAGTTGGGGCATGGAGATGGGGGTCATCGTCCAGAAGATGGTGGATGCCGACAAGGCAGGAGTCGCCTTCACCCAGAACCCGTCCACCGGCGCGCCCAACGAACTGATCATCGAAGCCGCCTTTGGTCTCGCCGATCCCGTGGTCGCTGGGCAAGTGTCGCCCGACTACTACCTGGTAGACAAGAACACGTTGAGTGTGCTGGACAAGCAGATCAAACTCAAGAAGTTCAAGCGCGTTCGCCGAGATGGCCGGACAGTGGACATAGACTTGCCCAAGGAGGAGGGTAGCAGTCAGGTCTTGACTGAGGACGAGATTGCCCGGGTGGCCAAGGTCTGCCGCGACATTCACAATCACTACGGCAGCGGGCAGGACATCGAATGGGCCATCGAGCATGACAAGGTCTATATCGTGCAGTCGCGACCCATTACGACCGGCCTTGCTGAGGCCATGGGAGAGGTGACACAAGAACAGGCTGAGGTACTGCTGCGTGGCTTGGGGGCAGCCCCGGGCAGAGGCAGCGGCGAGGTCCGCATCCTAAGGAATGTCGAGGATGGAGCCCGCCTCAAGGAGGGGGACGTCCTGGTCACGGTGATGACCGCGCCCGACTGGGTACCCCTGATGCGCAAGGCCTCGGCCATCGTGACCGATCAGGGAGGAATGACCTGCCACGCGGCCATCGTCAGTCGTGAGTTGGGCATTCCCGCCGTTGTCGGTACCGACACCGGGACCAGCATTCTGAAGGATGGCACCCTGGTCACGGTGGACGGGCGCAGCGGCGACATCTTCGCCGGCAGACTGGCGGTAAAGAAGGTAGATAAGGCTGAGGCGGTGGTCGGCCGCGGCCTGCCGGTGACGGCCACCAAGGTGCTGGTCAATCTAGGCGAACCCAGCCTGGCAGAGCGAGTAGCCCAGATGCCCGTGGATGGCATCGGTCTACTGAGGGCCGAGTTCATGATCATCGAGGCCTGTGAAGGGATTCACCCTCGCCGTTTCGTAGAAGAGCACGGCAGCGAGATGTTCGTCGAAAGGATGCACAAGAACCTGCTGACCTTCGCGCGACCCTTCAACCCCAGACCCATCACCTACCGCACCATGGACTTCCGCTCCAACGAGTTCCGTGACCTTAAGGGTGGCAGTGCCTACGAGCCCACCGAGGCCAACCCCATGATCGGGTACCGGGGCTCCTTCCGCTACGTGAACGAGCCCGACATGTTCAAGCTGGAGCTCGAGGCAGTGAAGCGCGTGCGGGATGACGGCTTCAAGAACCTCCACGTCATGCTGCCCTTCGTCCGTACCATCAGCGAGGTCAAGAGGTTGGTGCGCTACATTGACGAGATTGGGCTTTTCGATGACCCGTTCTTCGATCTGTGGGTCATGGCCGAGGTGCCTTCTGTCGTCTACTACATGGACCAGTATCAGAAGCTGGGCGTGGATGGCATCTCCATTGGGTCCAACGACCTGACCCAGCTGGTCCTGGCCATCGACCGCGACAGCGAAGTGCTGGCGCCGTTGTTCAACGAGATGGACGAAGCGGTCCTGGATCACATCCGCCAACTCCTGGAGAAGGCGCGGAGTTTGGGCATGAAAAGCTCTATCTGCGGGCAGGCGCCCAGCGTGTTCCCAGAGTATGCCGGCAAGCTGGTGGAGTGGGGCATCGACTCCATCTCCGTGAACTGGGACGTGATCGAGCAGACCATTAAGAACGTCGCTTCCGCCGAGATGAAACTCCTGCTGGAGAAGGCTCGAGCCCGAGACTAGCCGGCCTTTCATCTTTGTGCCACTCGCTCGCTCGGCGGGTCATC
>CAYGQI010000312.1:0-2012 GCA_964351925.1 uncultured Anaerolineales bacterium
GTCTTCGTCCTGCTTTTCCTGCTGTTCATGATGCTCTCCGGGTTCTACACCGACCTGTTGTGGTTCGAGAACCTGGGCCTCGGCTCCGTTTTCTGGACGGCGCTCCAGGCCAAAGTCTTGGTCTTCCTCGCCTTCGCTCTAGCTTTCGTGGCCTTCCTTCTGGGCAACCTGTTCATCGCCAGGAAGCTGTCGGGCTGGGGGGGCTTCTTTCTCTTCGGGAAGCAGTACTACCTGCCTTCTGGGACCATCAACCTGGTGGTCATCGCCGCGGCCGTGATTCTCGGCCTGCTCAACGGGCTGGGGGCCATCAGCCAATGGGATGACATACTCCTCTTCTTCAACCAGCAAGCCTTCGGCGTGCGAGACCCCATCTTCTCGCAGGACGTCAGTCTCTACGTCTTCGCCCTCCCCGTCTTTCGCTTCCTGCGGAGCTGGCTGATGGAGGTCATCCTCTTCGCTCTCGTGGGCAGCGCCGCGCTCTACCTCCTGGTCCAACTGGCGTCGTGGCGCCAGTTCAATCTATGGCTCACACGCAAGAACACCCTCCACCTGGCCGGGCTGGGGGCGCTCTTCCTCCTGGTCGTGGCCTGGGGGTACAAGCTGAGCGCCTGGGAACTGCTCTTCTCGTCCCAGGGTGTCGCTTTTGGCGCCAGCTACACCGATGTGCACGCCCGCTTGCTGGCCTACAACCTGTCCTTCTGGGCCGTGATCCTCTGTGTCCTGCTGCTCATCGGGGGAGTGCTGGCCCGCTGGCCCTGGATCCTGGCCGTAGGTGGGTTTTTGTGGCTGGTCGTCGCGGTGGGCGTGGGAGGCTTCTACCCGGCTTTCGTCCAGCAGTTCCAGGTGCAGCCCAACGAACTCTTCAAGGAACAGCCGTACATCGAGCACAACATCGAGTTCACACGCCAGGCCTACGGCCTCGACCACATCCAGGAGCTCGAATTTGGATCGGTCACCGACTTGACTCCCCAGGCGCTGGCCGAAGCCGAGCCCACGACCACGAACATCAGGCTCTGGGACTACCGTCCTGTCCGGGACACCTACTCCCAGATCCAGGAGTTCAGGCTGTACTACGAGTTCGTGGATGTAGACGTTGACCGCTACCACCTGGACGGAACCTACCGCCAGGTCACTCTCTCGGCGAGAGAGATGAATACCGAGCAGTTACAGGCCCGCACCTGGCTGAACGAGCACCTCCAGTTCACCCACGGCTACGGCTTGGTGATGAGCCCCGTCAACGAGGTCACCTCCGACGGGTTACCTGAGCTCTGGGTCAGGGACCTGCCCCCGCGTACGGTGCCCGGGCTGGAGATCACCCGCCCGGAGATCTACCACGGCGAAAAGACGGACAGCTACGTCTTCGTCAACAGCACCATCGAGGAGTTCGACTATCCCAGTGGAGATCAGAACATCACCACGACGTATGAGGGGCACGGAGGGGTCCTGATGGATTCGCCGCTCAAGAGGGCGGCCTTCGCCTATCGCTTCGGCGACGTGTCCGTCGTTCTGAGCAACTACCTCACGTCCGAGACCCGGGTGATGCTGTACCGCAATGTGCATGACCGCGTGCGCCGTCTGGCCCCCTTCCTGCTCTACGACTCCGACCCCTATCTGGTCATCGCCGACGGGCGGCTGATCTGGATGCAGGACGCCTACACCGCCACCGACATGTACCCCTACTCGCAGCCCTACTACGAGCGCTTCAACTACATCCGCAACTCGGTGAAGGTAACCGTAGATGCCTACGACGGTGACGTCGTCTTCTACGTCGTCGACGACCAGGACCCCCTCATCCGCGCCTACTCCGCCATCTTCCCGGCGCTGTTCAAACCCTGGGACCAGATGCCCCCAGCCCTGAGGTTACACGTGCGCTACCCCGAGGGCCTGTTCTTGATTCAGGCAGAGATGAACAACACCTACCACATGCAGAACCCCACGGTCTTCTACAACAAGGAGGACCTTTGGGCCACGGCCCACGATGTATCTGGCGGCACCGAGCAGGCCATGGAACC
>CAYGQI010000313.1:0-2011 GCA_964351925.1 uncultured Anaerolineales bacterium
TAGGGGTAGAAGGGCCTGGCCAGGGCCTTGTCCACCACGCGCTTGCCGGCGTCGAGCCAGATCACGGTCAGCGGGAAGAAGACGAAGAGCATGTGAATGGTAGTCAGGCTGCGGCTCTCACGACCCTCAACGAAGATGTAGGCCTCGTCCTCTCTCAGAGGAGGGTGGAACATCAAGCCCAGCCCTCTGGTGAGGAATGTGGTGCACCACGTGATCCTGGTGGCGATCACCTCGCCTGTAGTTGCGTTCCTGATCATGGCCAGCGCCCGTCAGCCATTATAACGCTTGGTTCACTTCGTCGCAAAACTCGACTCTCCCCACTCTCCTCCGCTGCATCTGGGATGTTATCCCCAGTCTCCTGGCCAGGCAGTCGTGCAGCGCCGGCCCAAGGCCCCGAGGTCACGAAGCGCAAAGGATCTCCCTCGACATTATGTATGGCGGAATTGTCCCGGCTGGGGTATACTCCAGCCGACTCGGGGCCGGTGAACTACCGGAGCGTGGCGTCAGGTGGTCAGGCTGGTGATGCTCCAAACCGGCCAAGAGCCCCGACTTTCTGCAATCTGAGTACCTAAGGTCTCCGCCGTCGAGCCAGTGAAAGAAAGGAGCAGACAGAATGAGAAGCTTCCTCGGGCGCGACATCCTGTCGCTGAAGCATTTCGAACGGCATGAGTACATGCGCATCTTCCAGGTTGCGGAAGAACTGGAGCCTTACGCCCGTGATCGGCGCAACGGCGATCTTCTGGCGCACAAGACGTTGGTGACGGCTTTCTATCAGCCCAGCACCCGGACCCGCCTCAGCACTGAAGCGGCCATGCACCGGCTGGGCGGCCACGTGGTGGGATTCGCCGATCCCCGCATGACCCGCGCTGGCGACTTCTATCAGGAGTCCATTAAAGACACCGTCCTCATGCTAGAATACTACGGGGACGTGATCGCCATGCGCCATTTCCAGCAGGGTGCACCGCACGAGGCTGCCGAATGGGCCAGCGTACCGGTGATCAACTGTGGTGATGGCTGGGGGGAACACCCCACCCAGGTGTTGACCGACCTGTTCACCATCTGGCGCGAGAGGTATACGCTGGATGGGCTGCACTTCCTGCTGGTGGGCGACATGCGCATGCGCACCATGCATTCCATAGGCTACGCCATGTCCAAGTTCGACATCTCAGCCTCATTCGTTGCTCCTCCGGAGATGTCCCTCACCGAGGAGTTCAAGCAGGAGCTGCGCAACCTCAATCTGCGCTTCGAAGAGCCGGAGACGGCTGAGGAAGCCCTTGCCGACGCTGATGTGATCTATATGGAGCCGGTGGTTCAGGCCGACTACACGCGAGCCCGCGTGGAGGCCGAGGAGGACAAGGGTCTGACTCCGCCCGCCTACCGGGTGACACGGGAGATGCTGCGCGACAAGGCCAAGCCGGATGCCATCGTACTGCACTCCTTGCCGCGCATGGATGAACTGCCCACCGATGTGGACGACACACGCCATGCTCGATACTGGTATGAAGCCTACAACGGCGTGGTGGTGCGCATGGCTCTGCTGGCGCTGGTCCTGGGGGCGGTGGAATAGAGGGAGGTGAGCGATGCAGACCGACCTGCGTGGTCGTGACATGATCACCACGCAAGAGTGGGCCAAGGACGAGATCGAAACGGTTCTCGACGTTGCCTTTGAGCTGAAACGGGAGCGTGCCACTGGGCAGGCTCATCCGCTGCTGCGAGACAAGGCGCTGGCCATGCTGTTCTTCTTTTCCAGCACGCGAACCCGGAGTTCCTTCGAGGCGGGGATGGCCCAACTGGGGGGACACGCAGCCTTCATCGAGTCGGAGACGACGCAGATCGCCCACGGGGACACTCCCAAGGAGATCGGCGACATCATGGGTCGCTACTTCGACGGCATCGCCATCCGCCACTGCGACTGGAAGGTGGGCAACCAGTACATCCGCGACGTGGCAAACGCCAGCCGGGTACCTGTCCTCAACATGCAGTGCGAGGTCTACCATCCCTTCCAGGCGCT
>CAYGQI010000314.1:0-2011 GCA_964351925.1 uncultured Anaerolineales bacterium
GGACGGGGACTACGAGGAGGCTGTCGCGCTCTACCTGGAAGCCATCGACAACCCCAACCTTGACGTGTGGATGGAGGAAGGCGAGCGAGTTGAGCTTGCCGCCTTCTCCCACTATCGGCTGACGCTCACCTATCTCGTGTTGGGTGAGGTTGCATCCGCTCAAGCGACGAGAGACGAGCTCCTGGGCGCTCAACCAGACAGCATCTACGCCCAGGTGCTCAATGTCCTCTGGGACGCCTACAATAGAGATGCCGACCTCAAAGTGGCCTGTGAGCAGGTGGGCGACTTCGCCATCGAACACCCAGAGACGGTCGAAGTGCTCGTCGACTATGGATACGCCAATCCCACCTTCACACCTGAGGAGGTGTGTCCCATCGAGCTGTTCTAGCCAGCTACTGAGAGCGGTATCCGGCTCTCAGAGAGTCCCCCCACTGACTCGCGGGGGGACACGGCCCACTAGAACGGGATCTCGTCTGCTTCCTCCGCCGGTTCCTCGTGGACGCCAGGCGGCAGCGCCTCTTCTCGTTCGCCCCTGCCGCCTAGGAACCTGACATCGAGAGCGAGCACCTCGAACGAAGCTCGAGCGACACCATCGTTGCCGGTCCAGACCCTGGGCCCGCCGGTCTCCTTGTCTGGCACCAGCCTGCCCTCCACCAAGACTTGTCTGCCCTTGCTCAGGTACTGATTGCAGGTCTCGGCCAGGCCCCTCCAGGCCGACACACGAAACCAGGTGGTCTCTTCACCGGGATTGCCATCGGCGCTGGTCCAGCGTCGGTTGGTGGCCACACTGAACTTGGTCACGGGCACTCCGCTGGCCGTGTAGCGCATCTCCGGATCGCCGCCGAGATTCCCCACGATGGTCACCTTCTGGTACATCCTCTCCTCCTCAACCTACCATATGACAAACCAAAGCCGCTGAGCACCGAACGTTGTTCGGAGTCTATCACAAGTGAGGGCCATGCGCAAGGCAGGCCCTCTAGGCGCCGCCAGACGCCACCCAGAGCATGGCTATCACTTCCACGGCCTCGTAGACTGCTGCCACCGCCAGGACTATGGCCACCAGCACGTAGAGCAGGGCGGTACGCCTAGCGCCCTCCAGGTAGCCCTGCCGGTGGCCGGCCACGCCCACGCTCTGCGGGCGCAGGAAGGCCAGGCCGTGGACATACGAGGCCAGGATCGCCAGTATGTACCCCTGGCCCTCCAGGATCAGGGTGAGGGAATGGGGTATCATCACCAGTGCCAACTGGCTCGTCGTGGGGGCCAGGAGTAAACCCCATAGCACGGCTCTATATGCTCCCAGCGCGATGCCCGCGAAAGGCACAATCAGCAAAGGCAGCGTGATTGTCAGTATGGCTCCGACCAAGAGGTTCACCAGGAACGTCAGCACCGCCGCAGCGGCCACGTCCCCGCCCAAATAGACAGCTCCCACCGTGGCGAGAGGTCCCTCCGTCAAAGAAGTCTGTACATCACGCAGCAGTTGCTCCTGCACACCCGGATTGAACAGGGAGACGTACATCATGGCCAAAGCCACCAAGCCATAGTACGTGGCGTTCAGGGCAACGTACGTGCGGCGACGAGCGCGGACGATACGCCAAGCACCTTTGAGGACGCCCACAGTGCGGGCCCTCCTCCTTCCCGGTCGGGTCCAGACCCAGCCTTCGAGGCTCTCAGGCGCGATCTTGCTCCCGAGGGACTGGACCTCGCCAGTGCGCCCGCTGCGCGATCCCAGAGAACGCGCCCGTCGACACCTGCTCTGGACGACGTGGCCGATCTCATGCTTGCTGCCCAGTATGCTGAGAATCCCGAAGCCGCTCGACGCCAAAATGGCCGCCATACCCAGGGTACCCAAGGGGGAGTGCACGGGTCTTGTCATCAGCCCCCTGGAGGTGACCACCTGGGAACCCGACCTGATCATGATCTATGGCAACACCGCCCAGATGATGCGTCTGGTGCAAGCAGCCGCCTACCATGAAGGCCACCCTCTGAGCTGCTCCTTCGGCGGCAGGGCTGC
>CAYGQI010000315.1:0-2008 GCA_964351925.1 uncultured Anaerolineales bacterium
ATCTCCGAGAGGGATGCAGAGGCATATCGAGGCTTCGTTGAGTTCTCCAACGCCCTTCTCTCCCTGTTCGGAGCAGTGAGCTATGGCGCGCCCCCTACTTTTGGTGAGTTGGCCGGGGCCATGGGAGGCGGCAGGGCTGTGGGCATGGACGCCGACCGGCTGATCAGGACTGTACTCAGCAGTCCAAGGGCCGTGGTGAACGAATGGTTCGAGTCCGAGTACCTGAGGGCTGCCCTGGCCTACTACGGTTCTGTCAGTCAGACGGCTCCGTCAACTTTGGGCTCAGGTTACGCCCCTTGTTTGCTGGCCGGCTGCCACTCCTCCGGCCAGTGGCGCCCCAGGGGAGGCGGTGGCAAACTCATCGAGTCGCTCATCCGCGCCATCGAGCATCACGGAGGGACAGTCCGAGCCAGCGCCGAGGTCGCCAAGATCGTCGTGGAAGACGGCAGGGCCAAGGCCGTGGAGCTACGAGGTGGCGAGAGCATCGAAGCAAAACACGGCATCGTCTCGTCCATAGATGCCAAGCGTGTGTTCCTGGATCTCGTGGATCAGAACCTGCTGGACCCGGCGTTGATCCGCCAGGTGAAGAACATCACAGTGGCAGGGACCAATGTGTCCGAGCTCAAGATTGACTGCGCCCTGGATGAACTGCCCAGCCTCGACCGCTGGGAGAGAGGGCCCGAGTTCATCGTAGGCATGATACAGCCATGTCCCAGCGTGGACTACCTGGAGCGAGAGTTTGTGGATATCAGGCGAGGCGAGTTCCCCGAAGCCCCAGCGGTCTTGATCTCCGTGCCCTCTGCCGCGGATACCACTCTCGCTCCGCCGGGCAAACACACGCTGTGGCTTTCGTGCTTCGCACCCTACGAGTTGAGCGGAGGTCGCCACTGGGACGACATAAGGGAAGAGACAGCCGACCATTTGATTGATGTGGTGGCCCAATACCTGCCCAACATCAAGAAGGCCATAATAGGTCGAGTTATCAACACCCCTCTTGACTGGTACCGGCGCACGGGCGCCATCGCCGGAAACCCCAATCACATGGACATGACCCTGGATCAGCTCTTCGGCTACCGCCCGACGCCCGCGCTCTCTGGGTACCGAACTCCCATCAAGGGTCTATATCTCTCCGGAAGCGGCGTACATCCCGGCGGAGGCCTCAACGGCATCCCAGGGCACAACACCGCTCAGGTCGTGCTCCAGGATCTGGGCTATGTGAAGTCCGCCTCGGGCGGCGGATTGGGTCACAGAATCTCCAAGTTGAAGGACCTCGTTCAGGCATTCATGAAACTGAGAAAGTACCTCTGATGAGTATTCTGATCGAAGACTGCTCCATCCTGGATGAGTCCTCACCTCACGGGATCAGGGCCGGGGTCAGCATCCTCATTGAGGACAACAGGATTGCAGATCTGAGCTCCTCACCGAAAGGGGCCACCACGGTAGATAGGGCGCTGCCTGGCCAAGGTCTGCTGGCCATGCCGGGGCTCATCAACGCTCACGCCCATTCGCCAGAGAACTACCTCCGTGGAAGGACGGAGAAGGTGCCCTTGGAGCTGTGGCTCTTCGATGTCTTCTCCTCCGGCGTACGTTTTTCCCCTCACGAGAACTACTTGGCAGCTCTGATCGGGGCCGCCGAGATGTTGAGGACCGGCACCACGTCGGTCCTGGATCACTTCTGGGTCAACGGCGGCATGACCATCGAGGATCTGGACGCTGTGATGGAAGCCTACCGGGACGTGGGCATCAGGGCCGCGGTCGCTCCGCTGGTGGAAGACCTGCGCCCCGAACTGGAGGCTGCCATCAGCAGCGACCCCGGACTCGCATCTGGACACGGCGAGTACGATTCAGCCCTCGATGTTCCGCACTATTTGGACACTCTGGAGGCCTTCTTCAGGAAGTGGCACGGCGCCGAGAACGGACGGCTGCGCTGCCTGGCCGGGCCGTCCGGTCCCCAATGGTGTTCCGAGGGAGTGCTGCACGGTTCAGCCGAGATCGCCGGCAGGTTCCA
>CAYGQI010000316.1:0-1993 GCA_964351925.1 uncultured Anaerolineales bacterium
GTATTCCCGCTGAAGGACACATTCGTCAGCGCCGGCCTGCTGTTGCTATAGTTGATCATTCCGCCGCAGTAGGTGGCGGTATTGCCGCTAAAGGTCACGCTGACCAGCGTCGGGCTGCTCTTGTCGTTGTACATCCCGCCGGCCCGGTCGGCCTGGTTGCCAGAGAAGGAGACATTCGTCAGCGTCGGGCTGCTGTAGCTGTTGTACATCCCGCCGCCGTCACCGCTGACTGTATTACTGCTGAAGGTGACGTTCGTCAGCGTCGGGTTGCTGTAGTCGTTGTACATCCCACCACCGTAGTACGCGGAGTTGCCGCTGAAGGTGACGTGGCTCAACGTCGGGCTGCTCGAGTTGTTGTACATTCCGCCGCCCCGGTCGGTGGGATCGGAGCCGTTGGCCTGTCCGGCGCTGAGTGTGAAGCCGTCCAGCATGGCGGTGTTGTCCGTCCCGCCGCCGGTGACGACGTGATAAGCGTTGTTGCCAACGATATTGGCGGTGGTGGTGACGACGCCGTGGGGGTCGGTGGTGTCGTTCTGGTCAATATCGCCGCTGAGGACGGTGATGTTGGCCGCCCATTCGCGCTCGGTGCGCAGCGTCTCGGTGGCGGCAAAGCCGCCGTAGAGCGCCACGCCGTTCTTCAGGGTGAAGGTGGCGTCGCGCTGATCGGCGCTGCCGGGAGTGTAGACCCCTTCCGCGACCCAGATCTCGTCGCTGGAGATGGCGACGGCCAAAGCCGCTTGCACGTTGGTGTAGGCGGTGGTCCAGGAAAGCCCGTCATGCGTCGGGCCGGGTGCGTCCCGGTCCACGTAGATGATGCCGGGACTTGCACGCACGCTGCGGAAGGTGGTCAGCATGACAACAAGGGTGAGTGATAGTCCGACGAACAGAAGGACCATTACAGCTGCTAAGGAACGAATTCTCTTAGCCATGTTATCCTCCTGTAAGCCTGGATGGGAGAGCCACCCAATGGTTGTGTAGACCGAACCATTTCGGCCTATCTACCTGGGCCCTAGACTGAATAGGTTCAGTATAGCACTCCCAGGGGGTTGATTATGCCTAATTTCGGCCATAATACCTGGAGTCTTGATGGGCAATCCGGTTTGCGGTGCAGGTCCGACAACGCCCATGTTATGCACCCGGAATCTGTCTTGTCAAACGGAGGAACCAGACCATGGAAGAGCACCGCACCCCGACGGGCCATCACACCTCGAAGATCTCCTGGTCCACAGGCGTGAGAACCTCGTAACCATCCTCTGTCACCACCACGGTGTTCTCCACACCCACCGCGCCCTCCCCCGGGAAGACCACCTTGGGCTCCAGGGAGAAGACCATCCCTACCTCCAAGGGGTAATCGTGTCCCTCTGCCAGATAGGGGAACTCCCCCAATTCCAAGCCGATACCGTGGGCCACGAATGTCGTCTGGAGACCTGGAGGACCCAAATAGGATTCCTGGTAACCCAGTTCGTGAGCCAGGCGCACGCTCTTCCGGAACAGCTCCTGGCAGTTGGCTCCGGGCCTGGTATCCTTCAGAACAGCGTCGTGAATGCGCCGCATGGCCTCGTAGGCGGCGATCCACTTGTCTTCCATCTTGCCGATGGAGAACATGCGGGTGGTATCCACCATGTAGCCATGGTAGACGCAGAGGAAGTCCACCAGAATGGGTTCATGGGCCTCCAGGGTTTTCAGGCTCCCGCCCACGGGAAAGGCTGGCGAGACCCCCAGTCCTCCCATCGGGGAGTCCGATTGGCTGACAATGCCACCAGTGGGGCCACTGAGCACGTGCCAGGTGTAGGCCTCGTAGTTGATGGACCTGACCCTGGCCAGCCCCTCGTGGCCATACCTCTTGGCCGCGAGGTCCAGCATGCCGCCCACCTCTATCTCGGTCTTCCCCTCCTGCACGAAGCCCCTGGCCTCCTCAAAGACCCTGCGACTGATCTGGCCCGCCTTTCTCATCATCTCCACCTCGAAGGGAGTCTTGATCTTGCGGGCGTGC
>CAYGQI010000317.1:0-1984 GCA_964351925.1 uncultured Anaerolineales bacterium
GGTGCCATCATCGTACGCCAGCGGTAGATACCGCAGGATCAAGTCTGCGGCCTTCAGACACAACCCATCGCTGAAGTCATTGCCCCAGGCAGAGGCGTACCCCTCTATGGCGTGGGTCAGGGCATCCAAACCGGTGTCCGCGGTGAGGCGTGGTGGCATCCCACTCGACAGGCTGGGATCCACAATCGCCACATCCGCCATGTTCTCCCGCGAGCCGAGACCCAGCTTGCGTTCGTCTGCGGTATCGGTGAGGACGATCATCCAGGTGACCTCGGCTCCCGTTCCCGCCGTGGTGGGGATGGTGATTAGCCGCGCCTTCTGGCGCAGGCCCAGGGTCTCCACGGGATTGATGGCCTCCGGCTTGAGATCGGGGCGCTCGTACAGCACCCACATCGCCTTGGCTGCGTCCAGACATGAGCCGCCCCCTAACCCAACCACCCAGTCGGGCCTGAAGTCGGACATGGCCGCGGCGCCCCTCTTCACCGTGTGAAGAGATGGGTCGGGCTCAACCTCCAGGAAGACCTCGCTCTCCATGCCAGCCTTGGAGAGCTGACCCTGGACCATCTCCACGAACCCCAACTCTGCCAGGTTCTCGTCACTCACAATGAAGGCCCTGCGCCCCTCTATCTCGCGTAGATGGGCCAGGGCCCCTTCCCCAAACACTATCTTGGGACTATCGAAATACCACATGCTCTGCCCCCCGCACTCAAGGAGAGAAACCGGCCCCTTGAGCCTTCTCGTTTGACCCTACTCTTTGTACCAGGCGGGGTCCACGTGGGCCACCTCATAGATGGCTTCCACGGGTGTAGTCGGAGTCACCGGTTCCAGAGCCGCCAGCAGGGTGTCGGTGTCAGGGGCCTCCCACTCACAGAACATCTTGGCCTCCTGCAAAGCCATCCAGCTGTTCAGCCACCTGGTCTCTGGTGGCAGTAAGCGAACCAGCTTCCTGGCAGCTTCGACGGTTTCCTCCTGATCGGTGATACCGGTGGTTGAGTGTACTACCAAGTAGCGTGGCATCCCTCTCTCTCCTCGTCGCTATGTGCTCTCACAGAAGAGCTATTCTGGGAACTCCGCTGGCACCAGGGTCGTGCAGTTCACCAGTTCCTGCGCCGCCTTCACGGCGCGCATGATCTTGACCATGTCTCCCTGAAGCTTGAACTGGCGCGTCAACAGGCCCTGCAAAGGGTCCAGCTTCTTCTCGATCACTCGTCGCCAATTCTCCAGGGGACCGATCATGCGAAATGCGGGATCCTTCACACTGCCATCCGTGGTGGAGAAGGCCTCGCGACACTTGCCGTGCCACAGGTCCACGTAGATGTGCAGAGGCTGAGGATAGTGCTCTTCGGACTCGACGATGAAGAAGAAGTCTCCCTCCCAGGTCTTGGCGGCTTCGGCGTAGGCCTCACTCTGGTTGATCTGCTCCATGAACTCCTTGGCCCATTCATCGCTGCCGAACTCGATCATCACTTCTCCCTCTCGTTGTGGACCGGAATCGCGGATGGGGACGGACAGCGCCGCAGTAAAACCGAATACGCCGGAGAGGATTCGAACCTCCAACCTACTGATTCGTAGTCAGTTGCTCTATCCTATTGAGCTACCGGCGCACGTGGCGGAGAGGGTGGGATTTGAACCCACGAAGGAGGTAAACCCCCCTTAGACGCTTAGCAGGCGCCCGCACTAGACCAGGCTATGCGACCTCTCCACAAGCTCTATGAACTGAAGGCGGAGGGAGAGGGATTCGAACCCCCGGTGAGGTTGCCCCCACTACGGTTTTCAAGACCGTCGCAATCGTCCGCTCTGCCATCCCTCCGCGCGAGAGGGACTTCCCTCACCCTCTGCGCTAAGTATATCAAACAGGGCATGTCGTGTCAACCACTTCCTCCCGCGATGGAAAAGGGACACACCTATCTAGCCACACGGCATGCCGTGCGGTTTCACCCTCCCCCAGACCCCTCCCATCCAGGGAGGGGAGATTGAGTGGAGT
>CAYGQI010000318.1:0-1974 GCA_964351925.1 uncultured Anaerolineales bacterium
TGCTGATGCCGAGTTGTTCGGCGAGGTCGTTCTCGACCAGGGCATCCCCTGGCTTGAGCTTGAGCGTGAGAATAGCGTCCTTGATAGCCAGGTATGCCTGGTCCTTGAGGGAGAGTGGCGCGGTGACCTTGTTGAGCTGTATGGGGGGTTGGTTATTGACCTTGCGATTGGGACTCATAACGCAGGCGCCCTCCCGAGGTCATCATGGAGGAGATATGATATTCCACATATAGTATATCAGATTCTTTATTCCTTGTCAAGGCCGCGTTGGCTAGGAATCGGCAGGTCGAGGGGATCTGGTGGTACGGCGCGCGCGCCCTTGGGAGCGAGGGGAGTGCAGAGGGCATGGCCCTCCGTGGAGCGTTGTGGGCGAATCTTCTTACGTGGCCGCTCAGAGAGTCTCCTGGGAAGCATCCAGCTGGCTGCTCCGGACGGAACCAGAGCCGCGGACAGCGCGCTGAGGGAGCCGCTGGGTACGCCGCGACAGAGACTGTCCCTAAGGGCCGTGCCAGTAGGGGACAAGAAAAGGCCCCGATGATCGTCATCAGGGCCTCTTTGGTGCCGGCGACCGGACTTGAACCAGTGACCCAGGGCTTATGAGTCCCCTGCTCTACCAACTGAGCTACGCCGGCCCACACCGGGGCCGACGACCACTGATCATCGGCCCAGAAGTCATGGTAGCGGGGGTTGGATTCGAACCAACGACCTCCGGGTTATGAGCCCGACGAGCTTCCACTGCTCTACCCCGCAACGCAGTCACGATCTATTATAGGCCAATCTCTCCGCCAAGTCAACTCGGGCGCCGCTACTGTGCGCTCCCCAGGAGGAGATGCGTCCATTGTTGCCAGTACGGCACAGCTTCATCTCCCGGGGTCTCCGTCATCTGGCCGTCGCTGGAGGTCCAAGGTGGGCTTTCTTCCTGATGCACTGGTACGACGGCTACCTCTCCTGCCTTCACCAACCCCAGGTTCTCTCGGGCGGCTTTCTCCACGTAGGCGTCACTCTCCACGTACTGAAGAGTCTCCTGAAGGGCCTGATTCGTCTCCCTCTCCGCAGCTACCTGTTGACTGAGCCATTCCACCTGGCGCTGGATATGGTAGTTGTCCAGGGCCTTACGACCGAAGTCGACGGACAAGACGGCGACCAGGGTGAAGGTCACTATGGCAACCACCTTGGGCGTCGATATCATGCGCTGTCGCTTCTTCCTGGTCACTGTGTGCCTCTCCGTACGATCATCGGTTGTGGGCCCTCATGTACTTCTAGTGGAGATGGCGGGAATCGAACCCGCGTCCAGAGAATTAGGGCGGAGACTTCTACAAGCTTAGTCGGCGTTTCATCTTGCTCGCCCCCGAGGCTCTCCTGCCGACCGAGCACCTCGGTGACCAGCCGATGATGGGTTTCCCCCTTTGCCAGACCTTATCGGCGTCGGGGCCGGCGCACTCCAGCCTTATGGCGCTCGCTCCCAGCCCGCTAGAGAAAGACCGGGTGAGCGTGGCTGCCTAAGCAGCCAGTGCGAGTTTTTGCTCGCCGTTTGTTGTTGGGTTGCCCCTGTTTAACGAGGTGGAGCACCTCGGCTTGCAACCCCCGGCCAGCCTCCCCTGTCGAAACCTTTCATCCCCATGGTGAACCGCAACGGGGTGGATGACGAACAAGCAGGTGTACCCCCGATTCTGTTCCGACCGTCATCTGTCTCAGGGCCACTGGCCCTGGTGATGGCTGCCGCCAGGGGAATTACCCCTCTTGGTGCCCTCACTGCGGCAGGAGTGGATACCCATTGCAGGAACCCACCCCACCTGCCTTGCTCCCAGTCAGACATTCGCCTAGCCGCCGCCGTCACCGACGACGCTGGTGGTCTCTTACACCACCTTTTCACCCATGACCCATAGGCTCGACCCAGAGGGCCTGGCCCTGTGGGCTGGTTTGTTCTCTGTTGCAGTTGTCGTCAGGGTCGCCCCTGCCTGGACTTACTGTTTC
>CAYGQI010000319.1:0-1969 GCA_964351925.1 uncultured Anaerolineales bacterium
CAAAGTGCCCCAACCCCCGGCTGAACTTGCCCACGTGCAGAATGGGCGTGCCAGGGTGATCCTCACTGGGGACCGGCCATTGGAGTTGCGCTCCCCCATCCAGCCGGTCGTAGGTGACGCCCGCGTAGCTCGGCGAGAGGGCGTTGACCTCGGCCATCACCTCGGCCGCTGATCGATAGTCCCAGCCGGCGTGCGGGGCGTCTCTACTGGGTTTGGCGGCGCCCCGGGCGATCAGTCTCCTGGCCAACTCCGCAACAATCCAACCGTCGTCTCTGGCTTCGCCAGGCGGATCCAGCGCCTTCCGCACGCGTTGCACCCGCCGCTCGGTGCTGGTGAAGGTGCCCTCCTTCTCGGCGAAGCTCGCCGCCGGGAATATGACATCGGCGAAGTGGCAGGTCTCGGTGATGAACAGATCCTGCACCACCAGGAACTCCGTCTGCTCGAGGGCCTGCCGCACGTGATTGAGGTCCGGGTCCGTGATCATGGGATTCTCACCGATGACATAGAGGCAGCGCACCTCCCCTCGTTCCGCGGCTGACAGCATCTCGGTGACAGTCAGCCCCACCTGGTCAGATAGAGGCACACCCCATGCCACCTCGAACTTCTCCTGGATAGCCGGGTCTGTCACCGCCTGATACCCAGGATACACGTTCGGCAAGCTGCCCAGATCGCAGGCCCCCTGTACGTTGTTCTGTCCACGCAGTGGGTTGACTCCACCGCCGGGCACGCCCATGTTGCCGAGGAGCATCTGCAAGTTGGCGCAGCTCATCACGTTCTGCACGCCCACGGTGTGTTGGGTGATGCCCATGGCGTACAGCAAGGAACCAGGCCGGTTCTGGGCCATCATCTGGGCGGCCCTCTCGATGTCCTCGGCCGGGACGCTCGTGATTTCGCTGACCATCTCGGGCGAATACCTCTCCACGACCGCCTTCAGCTCCTCAAAGCCCTCGGTCCGTTGGGCGATGAACTCCTCATCCTGCCAGCCTTCACGGATAATGACGTGCATCAACCCGTTGAGCAGGGCGATGTCGGTCCCTGGCCTGTGCCGCAAATACAGGTCTGCATAGTCAGCGAGGTCGATTCGGCGCGGGTCGGCCACGATGAGTTTGGCCCCACGATGGCGCTTGGCCTGCCGAAGCCTGGTGCCGATCACAGGGTGCTGCTCGGTGGTGTTGCTGCCGATAACGAAGAAACACTGGCTGTCCTCGGCGATGTCCCTGATGGAGTTGGTCATCGCGCCACTGCCAAAGCTGGTCGCCAGACCGGCGACGGTGGCGCTATGTCAAAGCCGGGCACAATGGTCGATGTTGTTCGTCCCCAGTATCTGTCGCGTCAGCTTGTTGAAGAGGTAGTTCTCCTCATTTGTGCACTTGGCGGACGCCATCAGTGCCAGCGCATCGTTACCGTGCTGGGTCTTGACCTCTGTGAACCTGTCAGCGACCAGGTCCAGCGCGGTATCCCAGTCGGTTTCCACCAGAGCCTCGGGATCGGAGATCGGCGAGTTGGGATCGTGGGCCCGCCAGTCTCCGGCCTCCACTCTCTCTTCCACGCCTGAGAGCCACTTGGAACGCACCAACGGGCGGGTCAGACGGTCGGGGTGGTGAACGTAGTCATAGCCGTAGCGCCCTTTGACGCAGAGCGATAGCCCGTTTACGGGCGCGTCCTCGGAAGAAGTGACCCGCACGACCTTGCCGTCTCGCACGTTCAGGTCGAAGGTGCAACCCACGCCGCAGTAGGAACAAGTGCTCCGTACCTTGGCCACCTGATTGGGGCGGCCGAGGCCCAGGCTCATCTTGTCGTGGAGCGCCCCGACAGGGCAATATGCCACGCACTGCCCACAGCTCTCACAGCGGGCGTCCAGCATGAACTGGTCGGCGCCGGCGACGAGCTTTGTCTTGAAGCCACGCTGGGCGAAGTTCCAGACATCACGGTTTTGAATCTCGCTGCACGCACGGACGCAGCGCCCGCA
>CAYGQI010000320.1:0-1966 GCA_964351925.1 uncultured Anaerolineales bacterium
ACTCATTCCTCTTGCTCTTCGGGCAGGCTCTCATCCTCGGCCAAGGCGCCAGATGAATGCAGGAACTGCAGCATTCTGCCCACCTCCAGGAAGGAAGTGGCATCTCCACTCTCCACATGCTGAATGCGTCCACGCCACCGTAGCCCAGCAGCCGACCACTCTCGCCAAAAACGGACGACGAATGTGAACACGCGGGTGGCTCCGGTCGATTCAGTCATGCAGGGTCATCTTCTCCGTTGGTGTCAGAGGGTACGGTAACCGGAACTCGGTGCATTTCGCGATCTAGCAGACAAGCCCTGTCCTAGCTCGAGCGATTCAATCTGCCAGAAGCACAGTCCCCTCTGCCCCCCAATAGCAGGTGCTGGGGTCAATGTGGATGGGCTCAGTGATGCTTCCACACTAGCCGCTCGGAAGCTTGTCTCTCGCAGCATTGTGCCACGATCTGTCACACTCGCATCGTACCATGCAGGTCTCAAAAGACTCTCAAATCACACCCTATGCCAGAGTCAGGCCACCCTCGGACTGCGAGGCGTGACCTCCTGGACGAGGGATGTTGCGAAGAGCGCGGGGTGCTATGTGGCTGCATCGGTGTCGTAGAAACAAAAAGCCCCGCCCTATGGAGGGAACGGGGTCTTGGGGAATCGATGGAATGGACTCGAGGAAGGGCTCTTCACCCCTCGACGGCTAATGTGGCTCGATGACCACGTCCTTCCAGAAGAAGCACTTGATCGCCGATGTGGGGACCTTGCTGACCCACGGTTTCACCAACAAGTGCTGTCTCCCATACCCTATGGCTATGACGGGAGCTTCCTCAATCAGGATCCGGTCCGCCTGCCGGTACAGCGTAATCCTCGTCTCTTGGTCCATGGCCCGCCTAGCTTTCTCAAGTAACTCAGCATAGACCCCGTCCTGCCACGCTGTCCGTTGCTCGCCCGAAACCTGCCGCAGACAATGATCGGGATCCGGGTAGCGCGCCATGAACGAGTTGAAGAACAGGTGGGCCTGTTCTTTGTGGTGCCTATCGAAATAGCTTGTCCAGTCCCTCGCATCGACTGAGATCCCCACACCCAGCTTCTCCTGCCATTGCGCCTGCAGTTGCCCGATAGCCTGCTGAATGGCAGGACTCGGTGGTGCCAGGAAGACGACCTGAGGGAAGTCACGGCCCTGTGGATAGCCTGCCTCCGCCAGGAGCTGTCGTGCCCCTTCCACATCGTGTGGTAGGCCGATCCCCGCCGAGTGCGCCGGCATGCCCGGGGGGATGACCCCACCCGTGGCCGGGAAGAAGTGCCCTCTCATATCCACTCCGGCCAACGTGTCTCGGTCGGTGGCCAGAACGAAGGCTCGACGCACCCGCACATCGTCAAATGGTGGGCTGCTCACTTTGAATCTCACCAGCCAGGTGGCGAGACTTGGTCCGGACATGTATTCCCCTGCATGCCGCTGCCGGGCGCTGTCCATCTCCACTGGCGACAACTCCCAGAGGTAGCCGATGTCGAGGTCGTCAGCCTCATACATGCGCAACTCGACGGAAGGATCTATGTTCAGAGTCAGATCAACCCGCTGCACGTTGCCGCTGACCGCACGATGGTATTGCCCGTAACGCACCAAGACCATCGACTCTCCCCGCTGCCAGGACTCCATCCTGAAAGGGCCATTGGTGACGATGTTCTCCGCCTCCGTCCAAGCGTCGCCGTGTCTCTCAACGACCTGACGGGGCACGGGATATGTCAGCCAGTGGGTCATCAAGTGAGGGAGATAGCTGGTTGGCCCCTCCAATTCCACAACCAGGGTAAGCGGATCCTGGGCCCGCACGCCTACCAGCCCTGGATCAGACATCTCGCCCCGATGAAAAGCTCTGGCCCCCTTGATGTCGTATAGGGCCAGGGCGCCGGGCGAACCGGAGGCCGGATCCAGCACCCGCTTCCAGGCATACTCGTAGTCTTCGGCCGTCACCGGCTGGCCATCG
>CAYGQI010000321.1:0-1955 GCA_964351925.1 uncultured Anaerolineales bacterium
GGCTCGGCGTCTCTCTGCCCCACGATGTGCGACCGGGCATCCAGGATGTGGGTGAAGACCTTGTACCGCTGGTCGATGGGCTTTGACGCCTGCCAGAAGATCGTGAGCTGGAGGATGTCGCCCGCTGCAACCTCCGAACTGGAGATGCTGTAGCCCAGCAGGAGGATGTCGTCGCCAAGAGTGAGTTGGAGCGGGTGCTGCATCTCCGCACTGATCTCCGCTCGAGGCACGGCGTAGATGGCCAGACGCACGTTGCCAAACCACGAATCCACGGCCTTGAAGGTCCGCTGATCCAGCCAGCCCTCGATGAAGCGGCCTGGGTCGCTCTCATCCGTACCCCAGAACAACGCGTACAGCTGCCGATGCTGAGCCACGATCTCTTCCAACGCCTCGCGCGTCTCTTCCTCGTCGAGGGGGCGCTGGCCGGGCAGAGGATAGATGGGCAGGTCTCCACGGTAGTAGTAGGAGAAGATCTCTATTTGCCCCGGCGCATTCAGAATGATGGCATCGCCCTCCTGTCCAGCGGCGCTGATGTAGCTGGCGATCCCTCTGTAGTCGTCGCGAGCGTACCGTTCATCGTAGTAGTAGTTTCGTAGGGACAGGGCACTGGCGACCACGACGAACAGCAGAAGAAGGCCAGCAAGGCACCAGCGGGTGACGGCACGGGCTCGACCCTCGCCGTCCGTAGTGAGCCACTCCCCGCTTGTCCCCCTCGCTACAACGAGACAGAAGGCGGGCGCCACGAGGAGAAGGAACTTGGGGTCATAGGCCGGGCGGCTCAAGGAGAGCACGTACATGACCAGAACGGGCAGACAGAGGTAGAGCACGCAGCAGAGAAGGCCGTTGAGCTCGGGTCGCGGCAAGATCTCCGGCAGGCCCGGCCTCCGCTTGCCGGGAGGCCAGAACACGAAGGGGAGAGCCCCCAGCAAGAGCAGCACGCCGAAGCCTATCACCACCAGGGTGGTGAGGGGCTCCACCGAGAGACCCAGACTGAACACCCGGAGAAGCTCCTCCAGGAGGAACCGCAGACTGAAGGATGGGCTAACGGCGGGCCAGGTGGTCAGTTGCCCCCCAGCGAGTCTCAGCCAGGGAAGGTACAGGGCCGCAATGACCAGTTGTGCGCCGGCCCAGGCTGCTAGCCTGTGGAGCCGACGCAGGGATGGGTAGGCGATCATACCCAGTCCGTAGGCTATGTTCGTCACCAGGGGGATAGTGAAGGCGAAATAGTGAGTGTACAGCGCCGCCGTCGCGAAACAGACGTAGAGCAACGCGCACAGGGTAGCGTGACCGCGCGGGCCATCTCCCACAGCGGTCCACGATCTCATCCACCTCACGGCGAAGAGCACGGCCAGGGCCGACCATAGGGCCACGAGGATGTACATCCTGGCTTCTTGGGAGTAGTAGACCTGGAAAGGGGAGATGGCGGCCAGGAAGGCCGCGATGTACGCCGCGCGCAGGCTGAACAACTCCCGGCCCAGCACAAAGGTGACACCGACCAACAGAGTGCCGGCCAGCACGGAGAGAGAGCGGAGGGCGATCTCGCTGTTGCCCCAGAGGCGCACCCAGAAGTGCAGGAGGTAGTAGTGGAGGGGCGGATGGATATCGTGAGCGGCGTCGCGGGTGATGGTGGGTAGACTGCGCAGAGCCAGGGCCGCGCTATTGCCCTCGTCCGCCCACAGGCTCTGTCCGTCGAGGCGATACCAGCGCAGGCCAAGTGAGAGCAGCAGGATCAGTCCAAGAATCAGCCACTCGAACCAGACCCGCCTGAGACTCAGCATGGAGAGCCCCGAGGCATCCAGTGCCGCCGCACTACAAGCAGGATGAAGACAGACGAACCGGTGAGAACCAGAAGCCAAACGCCACGCTGGACCAGGAAGAGAGGCGTGCGGCGAACGATCAGTCCATCGATGGCCACCCGACCGGTGCTGCCCCCTGTGTCCACGACCGTCAATCGT
>CAYGQI010000322.1:0-1946 GCA_964351925.1 uncultured Anaerolineales bacterium
GCAGGGCTGGCCGTCGAGATCGAGCCTTTGCCCAATGCCGAATGGGAGAGCGCAGAGGAGTTGTGCGTGAGCCGGGCGTCCGTCTTAAGGTCCGATAACATGCACATCGGGGAAGTACACGCGCTCAACATCGACAGTCATGAGGGGGTACAGGTTGAGTTGCAGGGTAGTCCACCTCTGGGTGGGACACCCATCAGAGGATTCGTCGCCCTGGCCATCTGGGACCATTGGACCTATACCTTTGTAGCACTGGCCACGGACGATGAATGGTCGACGTACGGCACGACCCTTTACACCATCGTGGAGGGGGCTCGGTTCCTGGCGCACGAAGAGCCACCGTATGCCCCTGATCCCTGGGAACCGGACGACACTACGGACACCGCATCTCTCCTCGAGCCAGACAGCACCCAGACCCACGATCTACACCGGCTGGGTGATCGAGACTACATCCGCTTCGACGCCACAAGGGGGTATGTGTACACGGTGGAGACGGCCAATCTGGGACAAGACATAGACACTCGCGTCTTTCTCTACGACAGCGAGGGCAATCTCCTCACCCACAACGACGACGGCCGATCTCTCGAGGAGCCCTGGGCTTCCCGCCTGGTGTGGACCGCCACGAAAACATCCACCCACTACGTCATGGTGATCGACGTAGGAGATGACAGTGCCGGGCCCGGCACTTCTTATGACCTGAGGCTCTGGGAAGAAGCCCGCTTCGTGGAGGATGAGTACGAGGCGGACGATTCGGCGCGACTAGCCACCCTGCTCGAGGCAGGGACGCCGCAGGTCCACAACCTTCATGTCCTTGGCGATGCGGATTGGATGCGGGTGGATGCGAAAGCCGGATCAAGCTACGTTTTCGAGACCTTCGACCTGGGTGCCGATGTAGATACCGTGGCCCACCTACTCAACGAAGAGGGGAACGAACTGGCGGTGGATGACAACGGGCGGGAGGCAGAGGAAGCTCGGGCTTCGCGTATCCAATGGCACGCGATCAGCGACGCGCGGTACTACATCCTGGTCCACGATGCTGGCGATGATGCGGAAGGACCGGGCACCGAGTACTGGGTCAGACTCACGCAGAGTGGTTCTTAGCGCCTTCGCCCGTCGGGAGCGAGGCCTGGGCACCCCCGCCGCGAGCTCCCAACGCCCTACACCTGCTCCAGCAATTCCCGGAGAAGCCGGCCAGCTTCCGTTAGCTCTCCGTCCCTGAGCAAGGCCACACCATCCAGCGCCAGCTCCTCTTGACCTTCAAGGACGGCCCTCCCCAGGGGCGAAGCCTTCAGGATCCTGAGGTCCTCTGTGTAGGGATCTGTGACTATGTCCTCCCTGACTATACGTCCATCGCCCATAATCAAGACGCGGTCCGTACGTCGAGCAACCGCCGGGTCATGTGTGACGATGATAAAGGTGGTGCCCAGCCGTCGATTCATATCATGCATCAAATCTATGGTCTCTCTGGAACTCACCGAGTCCAGCTCGCCCGTAGGTTCGTCGGCCAGGACCAGGGACGGCTGATTGACCAGCGAGCGAGCGACGGCAACCCTCTGGCACTGTCCCCCTGACAACTGGTTCGGCAAATGGGTCAAGCGATCACCAAGGCCTACCAGCTCGAGCACCTCTGTCGACCGACGGCGTCGCTCCTTGGCGCTCACCCGCTGCTCGTGCAACGGCACTTCCACGTTCTCCACCGCCGTCATGGTCGGTATGAGATTGTGAAGCTGGAAGATGAACCCTATCGTCTCGTTTCGAAATCGATCAAGGTCCTTGACCGCCGTCAGCTCCTGGCCATCAACGATGACCCGCCCACTCGTCGGACGGGCCAGGGCCCCCAACACGTACAGTAGTGTGGACTTGCCGCTGCCGGATGGACCCATGACCGATAGGAACTCACCTTTCTTGATGGTCAGGCTCACACCGTCCAGTGCCCTGATCTCCTCGCC
>CAYGQI010000323.1:0-1944 GCA_964351925.1 uncultured Anaerolineales bacterium
TCATCGCCGAACTAGCCAAAGGACTTATCGGTGAGTATGACATCAGGCCTCCGCAGCCCGCGCTGTTGGCGAAGCAGATGTCGGGAGGCAACCAACAGAAGCTAATACTGGCTCGCGAGCTGCACAGGGAGCCGGATCTAATCGTGGCTGTCCAGCCCACGCGAGGCCTGGACGTGGGTGCCACCGAATACATCTACAAGGAGTTGCTCAAGCACAGAGCACGCGGAGCGGCAATCCTGCTCATCTCCACCGAGCTAGAGGAGATATTTACTCTGAGCGACAGAATCGCCGTGATGTTCAGGGGCGAAATCCTGGGGATAAGAGATGCCGAAAGCGCAGATCTCGAAGAGATCGGCCTGCTGATGGCCGGCGTCCGCCCTGAACAGCAACCACTGCGTGAGATGACCCCATGAGGCGCAACTGGTCTGAGAGAGCTCTCTCCGTCGTTCTCGCTCTGGCTCCGGTGTGGGCAGTACTGGGAGCATTGCTTCTGGGGGCTGTTCTCATCGCCGTAGCGGGGATCAACCCCGTGGATGCCTACGCGGCGCTCTTGGAGGGTGCCTTCGGCAGCCTGAGCGGCCTTGGCCTCACCTTACAGAAGACGGTGCCCCTCCTCTTCGCCGGCCTGGGCGTGGCTTTCGCCTTCCGCTGTGGACTTTTCAATATCGGCGGCGAGGGACAATTGCACATGGGGGCCCTCCTCGGTGGCTGGCTGGCCCTCACCTTCACAGGCCTGCCCGCTCCCGTTCTCTTGCCTGCGGTGCTCATAGCCTCCTTCATCGGAGGCGGCATCTGGGGAGCCATACCCGGGCTCCTGAGGGCGAAGTGGAACATGAGCGAAATCATAACGACCATCCTCATGAACTACATCGGGTTCTGGTTCGTCAGTTTCATGCTTCACGGGCCCCTTCAAGAGTCCCGCGGCTACTATCCACAATCGGAGATACTCCCCGGAGCCTCTTGGCTGCCTATCATCTGGCCGCCCGCCCGCGTTCATCTGGGCCTCGTTCTGGCCCTCTTGGCCGCTGCTGGTGTCTACGTGGTGTTGTGGCGAACGACCATAGGATACCAGATACGCGCCGTCGGCTCGAACCGCCGGGCGGCCGAGTACTCTGGAATACCCGCCGTGCGGAGCATGGTTCTCGCCATGTTCGTCAGTGGGGGTCTGATGGGCCTGGCAGGAGCAGCGGAGATCTTGGGAGTGCAGCACCGCCTGAGTGACTTCTTCTCGCCCGGCTACGGTTTTGACGGTATCGCCGTTGCCCTTCTGGGGTACACCCATCCTGTGGGAGTCGCCCTGGCCGCTGTGTTCTTTGGGGGCCTGCGCGCTGGTTTCAATGCCATCCAGCGCACGGAAGGCCTTCCTCTGGCCATGGCACAAGTCGTGCAAGGCCTGACGCTCATCCTTGTAGTGGCCAGCGTCGCCCTCCCGCGTCTGCGGGCTCTGCTCAGAAGAAAGGAGGCAGCAAGTGCTGGCGGCGTTGACTGAGTTCTTCACCGCGGCTTTCTTCGCGGCCGCCGTGCGCCTGTCCACGCCCCTCATTTTTACCGCCATCGGTGGTATCTTCTCCGAGCGATCCGGCGTGGTCAATATAGGCCTGGAAGGCATGATGCTCACGGGCGCATTCGCCGGTGTCCTTGGCGCTTTCTACACTGGAAACGCCTGGCTGGGTGTGCTGATCGCTATGGTGGCAGGCGCCTTGATGGCCCTCATTCACGCTTTTCTCAGCGTGACCGTGAGAGGAAACCAGATAGTGTCCGGGGCGGCCATAAACATCCTTGCCCTGGGACTGACCACTTTCTTCCTGCGCGTTTTCTGGGGGATCCAAGAGAAGCCCCGTGTGCCCGGCTTCGCGGTCTTGAAGATCCCCGTGCTGGGGGACATCCCGTTCATTGGTGAGGCGCTGTTTCAACATATCCCTCTCGTCTATCTGGCGTTTTTGC
>CAYGQI010000324.1:0-1937 GCA_964351925.1 uncultured Anaerolineales bacterium
GTCCCGTCCTTCACCTTCGTTACCACCGCGAACGCCTTCGTTCTCCGGGGCGCCAAACCGATCTTCGTGGACATCCGTCCGGACACACTGAACATAGACGAAAGACAGGTGGAGCAACTCATCACCCTGCGCACCAAGGCCATCCTTGTGGTACACTACGCCGGCGTGGGGTGCGAGATGGATAGCCTCTGCGAGATGGCCCGGCGACACAGTGTCGCCATCGTGGAGGACAACGCCCACGGCCTCTTCGGCAAGTACAAGGGACGCTTCCTGGGCACCTTTGGCTCTCTGGCCTCGCTCAGCTTTCACGAGACCAAGAACTTCACATGCGGCGAGGGGGGCGCCCTGCTCATCAACGATCTTCGGTACGCCGAACGCGCGGAGATCATCCGTGAAAAGGGCACCAACCGCAGCCGCTTCTTCCGCGGCCAGGTAGACAAATACACCTGGGTAGATCTGGGCTCCAGCTATCTTCCATCAGATATCCTTGCGGCGTTCTTGTATGCCCAACTGGAGGCTCGCGAACAGATTCAGGCTATTCGCCGGCGCGTCTGGGAGTACTACTACGACCATCTCCAGCAGTGGGCCGAAGATGAGGGCGTACAATTGCCCGTCGTGCCCAGCCATTGCGAGCAGCCGTATCACCTTTTCCACCTGCTGCTCCCCTCCCTCGAGCAGCGCCAGGCTTTCATGGCCCACTTGAGGACGCACGACGTCTCCAGCGTTTTCCACTACCTACCGTTACACCTCTCGGAGATGGGAAAGCGCTTCGGTGGGAAACCCGGCGACTGCCCTGTGACGGAGGACGTAGCCGATCGCCTGGCGCGTCTGCCTTTCCACAATAGTCTCACTGAAGAAGACCTGGAGAGAGTCGTTCGCCTAGTCAAGCAGTTCAGATTTGCTGGCTAGGAAACCCTCCGCAGAACACCTCCTTCTGCTCGAACGTCTCACGGCCAGCGAGTGATCCCCCGCACCGGACCACTAACTGTACTTCGAGCCGTCTACGAGCGTGAAAGCAACTGCCATCACTGGTCTCAGACCTGCTTTTGCTGTATCATACTCCCGAGACTGAGAACGTTGATGGCGTGCGCGCGGCCACCGGGTGCTCTGACCCACCAAGCGGCCGCGGTTTCGTCTCTCGCACGGCCGTGGCAGTGAGGCTCTCTGGCCTGAGTAACCATGATTCGTGACTCCATCACCAAGCTGTCGTCTTCCGAGGTTCTGCGCTGGGGGTTCCTGCTCCTGCTCCCAGCCGCCGTCCTCGGCTCCGTGGCCGCCTGGCCCGGGCTGAGGACGCTGTCCGCCTTCCGCGTCCTCTATGTGGCGCTCGGACTCGGCACGGTAGCCTGGATCCTGTACCACCGCAGTCTATCACTGAGGACCCACGTCACCCCCTTCGTTCTCTTCCTCGCTTTCTGGACTGCGTGGACGTTTGTCTCGCTGATCTGGGCCGAGGACAAGGCAGCCGGGATCAGGTACGCCATCTTCCTCACCATGATGGCCTCTCTAACCGTGGGAACGGTGCTGGCTGTTAACAGCGTCAAGACACTCCGCGCGGCGCTGTTGCTTATGCTCGTGGTCTTCGGCGCGTCACTCGGCATTGCACTTCTGGAGATCCTGACCGACTTCCGCCTACCCACCTCCATGCTGGTGGGCAGACCGGCCCGCTACCAATGGGCCGTGACCTCGATCTTCCACAATCAGAACGACTTCGCGACCTACATCGCCCTGTGGTTGCCTTTCTTGCTGGCTATGCCGTTAGTCGCCCGCCGCGTCTCCGTCGTTCTCCCTGCCATAGTCTGCTCCTTTCTCTCCGCAATCTGTCTCCTCTACACCGGCTCCAGGACCAACCTGCTGGCCCTGGCCCTGGCGGCCCCTGCGATGTTGGCGGTCCTTGCCCTGAGAAGAGGGACGAGCAGCAAGAGGTGGCAGTGGAT
>CAYGQI010000325.1:0-1929 GCA_964351925.1 uncultured Anaerolineales bacterium
CCGACATCAAGGAGCTGAGCGAGGAGGATCTGCGGGCCCTGGATGTGAACACAGCGGCGATAACCGGGCTGAAGCTGGTTGGCTATGAGAGGCCTCTACCATGGTGGGAGAACGGCCGCGGCGAGTAGGTTCTTTCTGTTGTGCCCTCGGCAGGCACGGTCTCAACTTGACATTGTTGGCCGACAGGGTTACAGTCCCGCCATGCCAAACTGGCACCCATCGAATGGGGAGAAGGGAGGACCATAGCAGTGAGCATAAGAAGATGTGGCATAGGGGTCGGGCTTCTCCTGGGCCTCTTGGTGCTGGCCATGTTCGCGACGTCGCCTGTTCAAGCCCAGGGGAGCAGTCCGGAGGGGTTAGTCTTCGACTGCCTGACCGACGCAGGGTATGAGGTGCTGGACGTCTTCGGCGACGAAGACGCAGCCATGGTGATCATGACGCCAGTGTCCGACCAATGGGATGAAGACTTGCGCACCCAGGTGGTCTGGGGCTGGCACTGCCTCTACCCGAGTTTCGCTGACTCAGAGGTTCTGATGTCTGCCGTGGTGTACGGCGAGCGCTACTACCTGACCTTCTTCGTGGGCAGTGCTGATTTCGGCGACTGGCTGGACGGAGACATAGACGACAGCGAATTCGCCTCGGCCTACACCTACGGGGTCTATGATGGGCAGATCGAAGACTGGATCAGCGAGACCGACTTCATGCACACCTACTTCCCGGGCGCAGAGCCGACCATCGAAGAAGAGGGCCTGGTCCCCAGGCCCGGCCAGCAGGCTGGGGAGCCGGTTTTCTCTGATGACTTCAGCGACGACGACAGCGGCCTGCCTGAGGCCGCGGAGGATGAGTACGAGCTTGGCTACGTAGACGGAGGGTATCAGATCCACATCCTCGGGGAGAGCCTGGGCAAGTGGACATGGTACCTAGATCAGGAGTATGACGACTTCGCCGTTCAGGTTCAGGCTCGCCGGGTGGAAGGTTCCGACGAAGGCGACTATGGTTTGATCATCCGCGTGGGCCCCGGTGGGGAGGAGTTCTACAATTTCGCCATCAGTGCTGGCGGCTACTATAACATCTACAAGTATGACAGCGATGGCTGGACAGAGCTTGTCGGTTTCACCCAGGACCGCGCCATCGTGGGTGACGGCGAATGGGACCTGCTGCGGGTTGAGGCCGAGGGCCCTACCATGTCCTTCCTGGTCAATGGTGAGCCCCTGGCCACCGTGGAGGACGCCGATTTGGCTTCCGGCACGATAGGTTTCTACGCGGCGACCTACGACGACCCCGAGATGCTTGTCGCCTTCGATAACCTGATGGTCTGGACCGGCGAGGCTCCTTCCGAGGGGTGGTCCCTGGTGTTGGAGGATGACTTCAGCGACGACGGGAGCGGCTGGGCTGCCGCTCTCGAAGACACTAGTTGCGAAGCAGACTACGAGGACGGCGAATACCATGTGACCGCTACCAGCGATGACCCTTGTCCTGTCACTTTCCCTGAAGTCTACACGGATTTCGCCTTCGAGGTTGATGCCCGGCAGGTGGACGGAACTGAGGAACAGGGGTACGCTATCCTTTTCAGGGCCGACGATACCGACGACCCGACGAGGATGGAGTACACCTACGGCCTGGCGGTTGTCTCCGCAACCGGAGAGTACGCGCTCCTGGGATGCGAGGGGTTGGACGAGGACTGTACTCAGCTGGCGAGCGACGAATCGCCCAGCCTGAACCTGGACGAGGAGACCAATCGCCTCCGGGTGGAAGCTGTGGGCGAGAAGATCACTGTCTACGTGAACGGCGACCTACTGACCAGCGTCGAGGACTCGGAGATCGCCGAGGGTCGGATCGGCTTCCTGGTAGCCGGCGGCACGAGAGGTTCGCCCAGCCATGTTGCCTTCGACAACCTGAAGGTATATGTGCCGGAGGGGCCTCCCAGCG
>CAYGQI010000326.1:0-1929 GCA_964351925.1 uncultured Anaerolineales bacterium
ATGATCCAGGATGCCTTCCACCTGAAGGGCGTGCTCGACACGAGCTCGCCGGTGAGGGCGTTCTGGATGAAGTTCGGCACGCCATACGTCAACGGCAAGCCGTTCATCTGGAGCGAGTCACAGTGGAAGAGCCAGAAACTACGCGACGTGCCGGACGTGGTGGATGGACCGTGGACACTCTTGAATGCGTACATTCGATGAGCGGGGGTCGTGTGCCCTGCCGCGCACGGAAATTTTCACAGAGGAGGTTTCGCGATGGACACATTTCAATTGACCCGCCGGCAGCTCCTGCCGGCCGGATCGCTGGGGGCAGCCGCGCTGCTGCTCCAGTGCCGGCTGTTTCCCAACCTGACCGTGGACGAGATCGCTGCGGCTCTGCCAACGGCGGGGCCGCAGCCCACGCCTACCCCCTGGACAGTCGGTTTTGCCGACGACGGCGTGATCGCCTTGCTGGAACGGCCCTCGGCTCCGGTGCCGGTAGACCTGAAGGCCTTCTTCCTGGGCCCCAAGGCGGAGAACGCTGACTGGGTGGAGCAGATGCTGCTGGAAGTCTACCGCGACTACGTCTTCTGGCGGCGCAACTTTCATCCCGAAGACCGCGCAGCCATCGAGCCGGAGCACCAGAGGAGCGAGACTTTTGGTGATTTCGTCAGCCATTTTCAGCGTGAGCTGTTCACCCTGCTGGGCGAACTCAAGTCCGATATCCCCTTCTACTCGCCTCGCTACATCGGCCACATGACGGCCGACACCTCCCTGCCAGCGCTGATCGGCTACATCGCCACCATGCTCTACAATCCCAACAACGTCGCCTGGGAGGCATCGCCCGTCACCACCCTGATCGAGATCGAGGTGGGGCGGGAGCTGGCCAGGATGCTCGGCTTCGGCCGCACGCCCGAAGAGCTGGCCGCCACCTGGGGGCACATCACCTCCGGCGGCACGCTGGCCAACATCGAGTCCATCTGGGTGGCCAAAGCGGTCAAGTTCCTGCCCATCGCCGTGCGCCAGGCGGCGGCCGACCTGGGGGTGAAAGGGCTGACCGCCGGGCCGAACCAGAAGGACCTGGCCCACATGACCGCCTGGGAGTTGGTGAACCTGCGACCGGCCGCGGCGCTGGACCTGAAGGAGCAGCTTGTGCTCCGTTACGTGGAACAGCACCCGGAGCTGCCGGCCGAGGAGGCGCTGGCCCAGGCCAACGAATCGCTGAAGCAGCACGACATCCTCTCCCTGGGCGATCACGCCTTCTTCTCCCGCCTGACTGGCGACGACGCGCTCCAGCCGGGGATCATGTGCGCCCCGCAGACGATGCATTATTCCTGGGTGAAGGGGCCGGGAGCCATCGGCATCGGAGCACGGCAGGTGGTGCCAATCCCCATAGACGCCAAGTACCGCATGGACACCGCCCGGCTGCGCCAGGAGCTGGAGGAAGCACTGAAGGAACGACGGCCGGTCATCGCGGTTGTCGGTGTGGTGGGAACGACAGAAGAAGAGGCGGTGGACCCCATGCATGAGCTGGTGGCGTTGCGGGAGGAGTTCACTCAGCAGGGGTTGAGCTTCTCCCTGCACTGCGATGCGGCCTACGGCGGTTACATCGCTGCTTGCTTTCGCTCCACCGGGGGCGAGTTCCGCAGCCTGAACGAGATGCAGCGCGAGTACGCCGGCTGGCCGCCAAAAGAGGTGTACAAGAGCTACGCGGCGATAAAGGACGTGGACTCGGTTACGGTGGATCCGCACAAGCTAGGGTTCGTGCCCTACCCGGCCGGGGCCATCGTCTTTCGCGACGGCCGGGTCAAGGATCTGGTAGCTCAGGAGGCCGCCTATGCCCTGGGAGGACGTACTGTCCGCCAGCCGGGCGAGATCTACATCGGCAAATACATCCTTGAGGGCTCCAAGCCCGGCGCGGCAGCGGCGGCGACCTTCCTGTCGCACCGA
>CAYGQI010000327.1:0-1922 GCA_964351925.1 uncultured Anaerolineales bacterium
CTCAGCCTGCGGAAGGGGTTTGGAGGACGAAGCAACGCAACCACGCTTGGAGGCACAGTACCCCCTCTGTTGTTTCTGACAGCGCCTGAGCAAGAGAAGACTTGCCTTCTGGTCGGCGTGCTCACTGGGAACACCCTTAAGGCCTTCCTGGCTGCGCGTGCCCGTACCACCGAGGACCCAACACCACTATGATGTGATTCTGCGCGCCGCAACGAAACCGCGACGCGCCGGCCTGCCCCCAGGAACCCTCCTGGGTCATGCCCGATGGGTCAACCTAGTGACCTCTCCCGCAGGTCGTACCCTGCGGGAGAGGCGCAACGCTATCGTGCCAGTGCTGCCAGCAACGCAGAACGGCGTCTTACTGTCTGTCCTTGACCAGGTCGTCGACCACAGACGGATCGGCGAGGGTGGTGGTATCTCCCAGTTGTTCTCTGCCTTCGGCGATGGCTTTGAGGATACGTCTCATGATCTTACCGGATCTGGTTTTGGGTAGGGCATCGGCGAACTGGATCTTGTCTGGTCTGGCGATGGGGCCGATCTCTTTGCCCACGTGCTTGGCGAGTTCTTTGCGGAGTTCCTCGCTGGGCTTCTGGCCACCGATGAGAGTGACGAAGGCATAGAGGGCCTGGCCTTTGATCTCATGGGGGAAGGGGACGACGGCGGCCTCGGTGACCAGGGGGTGGCTGACGAGGGCGCTTTCCACTTCCATAGTACCGATGCGGTGGCCGGAGACATTGATGACATCGTCAACGCGGCCCATAAGCCAGAAGTAGCCGTCCTCGTCTTGTCTGGCGCCGTCGCCGGTGAAGTAGACAGTTCCTCGTTTGGGGAAGCGGGTGAAGTAGGTGTCTATGAAGCGCTGCGGGTTCTTGTAGATGGTCATGAGCAAACCGGGCCAGGGTTTCTTGACGATAAGGTAACCGCCCTCGTTGGGTGAGCAGGGGGAGCCGTCTTCGCGTACGACTTCGGCGAAGATGCCTGGGAAGGGTCTGGTGGCCGAGCCTGGTTTGAGGGCGATAGCTCCTGGTAGGGGGGTGATGATAACGCCACCGGTTTCGGTTTGCCAGTAGGTATCGACGATGGGGCAGTTTTTGTGGCCGATGGTGGTATAGTACCACATCCAGGCCTCGGGGTTGATGGGTTCGCCTACGGAGCCGAGGAGGCGCAGGGAGGAAAGGTCTCTGTTCTTGGGCCAGTCATCGCCATCGCGGGCGATGGCCCTGATGGCGGTGGGGGCGGTGTAGAAGATGGAGACTTTGTACTTCTCGACGATTTGCCAGAAGCGGTCAGGTTGTGGGTAGTTGGGGACACCTTCGAACATGAGGCTGGTGGCCCCCACAGACAGAGGACCGTAGACGATGTAGGAGTGACCGGTGACCCAGCCGATGTCGGCGGTGCACCAGTAGATGTCCTGGTCTTTGATGTCGAAGACCCACTTCATGGTGAGGGAGGTGTGGAGGAGGTAGCCTGCGGTGTTGTGGACCACGCCCTTGGGTTTGCCGGTGGTGCCGCTGGTGTAGAGGATGAAGAGGATGTCGTCGCCGTTCATGACTTCTGGTTCGCACTGGGGAGAGGCGTCGGCCATGAGGTCGTTCCACCAATGATCGCGGCCGTCCTTCCATGCGATGTCGGCACCGGTACGATTGACTACCACCACGTTTTCGATGGAGGGGCAGTCGTCGAGGATGTTATCGGCGCCGGCTTTGAGGGGGGTGATGCTGCCGCGGCGGTAGGAGCCGTCGCTGGTGACGAGGACCTTGGCCTCGGCATCCAGGATGCGGTCTTTGAGGGATTCGGCGGAGAAGCCGCCGAAGACGATGGAATGGATGGCGCCGATTCTGGCGCAGGCGAGCATGGCGATGGGGAGTTCAGGGATCATGGGCAGGTAGAGGCAGACCCTATCGCCTTTGGAGACACCGAGG
>CAYGQI010000328.1:0-1914 GCA_964351925.1 uncultured Anaerolineales bacterium
TGGCAAACTGCGCCGTTCGGACGCATTATGTCAACCTGCCGCACGTTCTAGGCAGGGTGCTGTGCAGCTGACAGTCTTATTCTCACCGGCCCTCCGGGCTTGACCCGTGCAGAGCACCCGCTATCAACGCCCGTCTATCATCTCGCATCAGCGTCGGGCGCACTTCTCGGAGCTCTGATTTCAGCGGCCATCTCTAGGCCTGCTGGTACCGCTTCCGTCCTTCCTCGTAGGCGTCCCCTCCGTAGATGTCGTTAACCACGATTGCCGGCAAGTCCTGCACTGTCAGTTGAAGTACCGCCTCAGCACCCAGGTCATCGTAGGCGATGACCTCGGCTTCTTTAATGCTCCTGGCGATCAGCGCAGCGGCACCACCGATGGTGGCAAGATAGACGGCCTTGTGTTTCTGCATCGCCTCCCTCACGGCAGAAGAGCGGTTGCCCTTGCCGATCATGCCCTTGAGCCCAGCCTCCAGGAGGCGCGGCGCGTAAGGATCCATGCGGTAGGCGGTGGTAGGGCCGGCCGACCCGATGGGCTTGCCCGGCTTGGCGGGCGAAGGAGCCATGTAATACACGATCTGCCCGCGCGGGTCGAAGGGAAGAGAGTCGCCCCGCTCCAGAGCCTCAATCATCCGCTTGTGGGCAGCGTCCCGAGCGACGAAGATGGTGCCTGAAATGGTCACCCTGTCACCCGCGTGCAGTTGTTCGATAATCTCATCGGTAAGGGGAGTGTTGATCCTCAGCTCGCTTTGCTCCCGGCGAAGTGGGGAAGGGTCGGAGAGTTCCTCTGACGCTCTCGCGCTGGCCCCTCCAGCCTTTCATAGAGTTGCCTGTTTGTGTCGGGCGCTGTGGCACTGAATGTTCACCGCCACGGGAAGGCTGGCGATGTGGCAAGGGTATGTCTCAACGTGGACTGCTAGAGCAGTGGTTCTGCCTCCCAGGCCCTGGGGCCCGATGCCCAATCTATTCACGCGCTCCAGTATGTCTCGTTCCAGCTCGGCCACATCGGGATCGGGGCTCGGCTGCCCTACCGGTCTGAGAAGTGAGTGCTTGGCCAGCAGCATCGCCTTTTCGGCGGTGCCTCCAACGCCCACTCCGATGATGGTCGGCGGACACGGATTGGCTCCCGCTCTCTCTACAGTCCGCAGCACGAAGTCAACCACCCCCTGGCGGCCATCCGCCGGCTTGAGCATGCCCAGCGCACTCATGTTCTCGCTGCCGCCGCCCTTGGGAACGACGGTGACCTCGAGGCTGTCCCCCGGCACGATCTGGCAATGGATCACCGCCGGAGTGTTGTCCTTCGTGTTGCCTCGCACCGAGAACGGTCCCTCAACGATTGACTTCCTCAGATAGCCCTCGTCGTACCCCCGCCTGACGCCTTCGTTTACGGCTTGGTACAAATCCCCACCGACGACGTGGACCTCTTGACCCACCGCCAAGAAGACCACCGTAAGGCCAGTGTCCTGACACAGTGGAAGGCCCTCCTCGCGTGCCACCACTGCGTTGTCCAGAAGCTGATCCAGAACGTCCTGCCCCACAGGAGAGATCTCGTCAGCTCGGGCCCGCCGCAGGGCTTCGATTACGTCATCACCCAAGTAGTAGTTCGCCTCGATGCACAGCCGGGCGACCGTCTCCGAGATATCGTCACAGCTGATGTCTCGCACTCGCAGTCTCCTCAGTCCCCCACTGGCGCTAGCCTCCACTCAAGATGGTGGCGGCAACAAGACTCCCTGCCGTGCAGAAGCCTCGTCCACCAAACGCTGACCTGGTCCAAGCCGTGCCTGTGTCCGGGTTTGGATGGGGTTGCCGGTGGTGCGGTGAACCAGGAGGGATTATACAGGCCGGTCTGGCACTTGTCCAACCACGTTGGGGAACTTGGGGCCGGCCTGGGGAAGCAAGGGCGCTAGCGAACTGTGAG
>CAYGQI010000329.1:0-1903 GCA_964351925.1 uncultured Anaerolineales bacterium
TCGCGCGACGAGCCCCAGTTGCAGCCGGCGCTGAAGAGGTACGAGGTGCCCTCCACGGTCTGGTAGTGGTTGGCCAGCACGCCGCCCACCATCTCCTGACCCACCAATTGTGCCTCCTGGCCGCTCGTTCCGAACAGCGTGGTCCACCAGAAGCCCATGCTGAAGGCGTCGAAGATGCTGACCATGGACTGGTCGAACACCTCGATCTCAGTCCACTCGCCTCCTCCCTCGCGCGTCCACATCTTGTTCTGATCCTGGATGTAGACGAACTCGGTGGTGCTGGACTGCCCATCACTGCTGGCGAAGCTCAGCTGCTCCGCCCTGGTGGGCTGGTTCTGCCGCTGCCCCTGGATATCGAGGGCAGTATTCTCAGCGACCCCCGAGGTGGTGCTCAGACCTCCAAAATGAAAGGTGTAAGCATACGAAGCCAGGTTGTTCAGAGCCTCCACGTTCGCCTCGAAGGGCCCCGCCGGCCCGGCAGTCCCCGCAGGAGGCGGTGCCGCCGGCGTCTCGCCCGGAGGCGCCGCGCAGTCCTGAGGACAAGTCTCGGCATTCTCCGGTCCATCGCACACGCCGTCGCCGCACTGCTGCTGGCTTACCGGCGTCTCCACCAGCGGCGGTGCTGCGGGCGTCTCCTCCCCACCGGGGATGATATCGCTCACGCTGGGCAGCCCCGGGAGACAGGCCAAGGTGAGCGAGACCAGGACTGTCAGGCTCAACATCACGGTCAGTACTTTTCTCTTTTCCATTTCGTCTCCTCTTCTTATGAATTTGTCGTCTATGGAATGAAGTCACAACCTGTCATAGTGGTTGGAGACGGCTTCGTCGTCGACGGCGGGCCGGCGGTTCTCGGCCCTCTAGAGCAGCGTTCTGCCGGGAGGCAGCTACCCGGGGAGGACCCCTCTGAGCAGGAGCGATCCACCAAAGCACATCGCCCCGGCCCAGGCTGCCACCAGGATACCCCTGGCCCAGGGCTTCGATCGCCGGTCACCCCTGAGCAGCAAGAAGAGACCGACAGCGAGGCCCACTGGAGGCAGCAGGAAGGACAACATGTAGAGCAGACGGTCGGGCCGCCGCTCCCACTCCACGAGCAAGGGGCTGGCGTTGAAGATCGAGGAATAGGTACCGCTAATAATGCCGATGAGCAGCGTAAACACGAAGTTCCTGATCGTGATCCCGCCAAAGAGCAGCAAAGCGGTCAGCGTGAAAATCACCGTCAGTTGCGTGTTGATGGACCGATCCAAGGTCTGGATGATGCTGTGATTGACCACGTCCTCTATGGGTCGACCGGCGTACCTTCTGCTGTTCTCACGGATCCGGTCGAAGACCACGATGGTGTCGTGCACCGAGAAGCCGATCACCGTCAGCAGCGCCGTCAGGAACAGGGAATCCACCTCCCAGCCATGCAGCACGCCGAAGATGGAGGCCAGCCCCACCACCACCAGGATGTCGTGAACCATGGCGATGATGGCGCAGGCGCCGTACCGCACCGGGTTCGTTACGTGGCGGAAGGCAAAGGAGATGTAGATCAGGATCGCCGCGGCTGCCATCGCCACCACCAGGTAGGCCCGCCTTTGCACCTCTCCGCCAACCGAAGGGCCAACCGATTCGAAACGAAGCTCTGTGAAACTCCCCCAGCGCTGTTCGATCTCATCCTCGATCGCAACCTTGGTCGCAGAGTCCAGCGTCTTGCTGCGGATGAGGAAGACACCCCCCTGTGAACTCTGGACCAGGGTGTCGCCGAAGCCAAACTCTGCGAACAGTCCCTTCAGTTGGGCAGGTTCAACAGCGTTGCTCGACTCAAACTGTATCTCCAGGATCGAACCGCCGGTGAAATCGATGGAGAAGTTGAGGCCGAAGAGGATGAGCGAGATCAGCCCGGGCACGACGACCAGGGCCGAAA
>CAYGQI010000330.1:0-1901 GCA_964351925.1 uncultured Anaerolineales bacterium
GTGGGGGGAAGCCTCTGGCAAGCCGAGGGGGATAACCTGCACCATTCGACGGGGCAGGGCGATCTCTTTCGTACAGCTGCCCGGCTCGGCGCGGCCATGATCAGAATGCCCGCGTCAATCCAGCAACTCAGGCCACCCTGAAGTCAACAACCTCAATGCCCAGCTTGGCGATGCTTTCCTTCAGTTGCTCGGTGTCCACGCCCGTCACTCTTGCCGTCACCATCCTGGTACCGGGATCGTGCCCACCCCAGGTGATGAGGGCGAGAAGACGGCCGCCAAGTTTGGAGATGGTCTCCATGCACAATGGCAGCACGCCCTGGCCCTCGGGCATCTTCATGGTCAACCGTACGCCAGGCTCTCGTGTACCCAACAACTCCACAAAACCCTTGAAGATGTCCGTCTCGGTGATGATGCCCACCAGTTTCTTGTCGCTCATGACCGGCAGCGCTCCTATCCGATTGTCCGCCATCACACGCGCCGCCTCTTCCAAAGGAGTGTCCTCGGCGATGGTGAAAACGTTCTTGGTCATGATCTCCGCTACGGTGAGCTTGGCCAGGAGATAGTGAATCTCGTGGATGCTCAGCGACGTGGCCGGCGAGGGGGAAGCATACAGGATGTCCTTCTCGGCCACTATCCCCACTAACTCACCTTTGGCATTCAAGACCGGCAAGCGACGGACCTTCTTGTCACGCATCAGGCTGAGCGCATCATCAATGGGGGTCTTGTCAGTCACCGTGACCGGGTCACGAGTCATCAGGTCGCTCACTAGCATCGGAATACCTCCTTATGGCTGTACCGGGAAAGACGAGAGGAACTGCCCTCACTATATCACAATTCGGCGTGCGAAGCAACGGGGACTACGTCACGCCAGTTCAGCTACTCTTCGAGCAGACTCTCCCTCTTCCGATACACCACTCCATGACACGAGGCCACCAGATCACCATCTTCAGTGCTGACCGTGATGTGATAGAGAGCCGTTCGCCTTCCGAGGTGTTCCTCGGTGGCTTTCGCAAGTAGTCTGGTGCCCGAGGGGACCGCCCTCAGGTAGCTTATCTCCATGTTCAGGGCCACGGCCATGATTCCATGTGAGTTGCTGGCTGCAGCAAAGGCGACGTCAGCCAACGAGTAGATAGCTCCTCCGTGTGGCAGATCGTTGAAATTGAACATGTCGTCCCGTACCACCATGCTCAGTAAGCTGTAGCCGGGCTCGATGTCCAATAACTCTATCCCCAGCAGCTCTGCATAGCGATCGCTTCGCATCTTCTCCAGCATCTTCCGCTTGATGTCTTGGTCCACCCCTTGGCTCCACCTCCTCCATCGACTGAAGGCATTATAGCACCGACTTGTCTGACCCACAAAGCTGCTTGCCTGGCCGGGCGGGCTACGTTATAATGCCGGAGGTTCCCCGTGGTTCAACACAGGTGAGAAGTGCAGCATGCTGGACGCACAAGCCTTCAAGCAGAATGAGCGCCGGGCCTGGGATCTGTGCGCAGAGAACTACGACAGGTGCCTCACACGAGCCTTCACACCCATCGCCCAGAAGCTGGTGTCACTCGCCCAGCCGAGCAGTGGAGAGCGGGTCTTGGACGTGGCCACTGGCAGCGGGCTGGCAGCTCTCCCGGCCGCGAGATTGGTCGGCCCACAAGGACGTGTGGTGGGTGTCGATCTATCGGAGACCATGGTCGCCCTGGCACGGAAACGGGCCAGGGAAGAGGGTGTGGACAACGCTGACTTCTTCGCCATGGACGCCGAAGATCTGGACTTGCCCCCGAATTCCTTCGATGCCGTACTTTGCGCCCTGGGACTGATGCTCTTTCCTCAACCTGACAGAGCCCTGTCCGAGATCCACAGGGTTCTCAGGGAGGGCGGTCACGTCGCCCTGGCGGTTTTCGGAAGAGGCA
>CAYGQI010000331.1:0-1877 GCA_964351925.1 uncultured Anaerolineales bacterium
AGAACGTCACGGATGCCTTGGAGATCCAATACACCGCAACGTATGAGAGAGTGATTTCGTGGGCCCCGTGACAGACTCGCCGCCTGGTTCCTGTCAACCCCAGGCCCGCACACGCTTTGACTGGATGGCAAGTCATGGGGTATGCTCTTGGGGAACTCAATGAGTGGTCGCGGTGAGCGACTTGGGAGTCTCTGATGAGTAGAATACTGGTAGTGGACGACGACCCGGGGATCGTGAAGCTGGTTCGGACCTACTTGGAGCAGGTCGGATTCGAGGTGGCGGTGGCCTACGACGGCAAGAAGGCCATGCAGATCGCCCGCAACGACAGGCCGGACCTGGTCATTCTGGACCTCATGCTGCCCGAGATGGACGGTTGGGACGTGTGTCGGGCCCTGAGGAAGGAATCGGATGTGCCCATCATCATGCTCACGGCGCGCGTGGAGGAGAGCGACAAGCTCATCGGGCTGGAACTGGGCGCGGACGACTATGTAACCAAGCCCTTCTCGCCGCGGGAGCTGGTGGCGCGCGTGCGGAGTGTGCTTCGCCGCGTGGAAGGTATGCCTGCCAGACCAGAGCGCTTGTCCCATGGCGATATCACGGTTGATCTGTCTCGCCACCTGGTTGAGGTGCGAGGCCAGCCCATCGACTTGACACCCACGGAGTTCGATCTGTTGGCCACCATGATGGAGGATCCGGGAAGAGCCTTCAGCCGCTCGCAGTTACTGGAAGCTGTCCAGGGATACGCCTATGATGGCTACGAGCGAACCATTGATGTGCACATCAAGAACCTTCGCCAGAAGATCGAACAGGATGCCCGCAATCCCCAACGTGTCAAGACTGTGTATGGCATAGGCTACAAGTTCGAGGATTGATGCTGTGAGAAGCCTGTGGTTCAAGCTAACAGGGGCCCTGGTACTCGTCACCCTGCTGGGGGTGGGCATGGCAGTGCTTGTGCCCGGTGTGGTCACAGTGAGGAACTTCGAGAGCTTCGTGAGGCGCAGCCGAGATACGGAAAGAGAGGTGCTGGCCGAAGCCCTGACCATCTACTACGAAGAGTGGGGTACCTGGGAGGGGTTGTACGCTCTGGTGATGGCGCGGCCGGGGCATAGGGGTCACGGAATGGGCCCGGTAATGGCTCCAGGGATGGGGGGCGCCTGGCAGTTCCAGGTGGCTGATGAGAACGGAGTGGTGGTTGCGGCTTCCCGAGTCGAGGACATCGGAGTGCAGCTCTCACAGGCCCAACTGGGCGAGGGTATCCCCATCGAGGTAGACGGGCAAGAAGTGGGATTCTTGTTGCCTGGCACCTCCGTCACGTTCCTTCGCGAGCCGGAGCAAGCATTTCTGCAACGCCTCCGTGAGACCATCGTGCCTGTAGGCCTCGCGGCCTGTGCGGTGGCGATTCTGCTGGGGCTGCTTTTGACCTGGCAACTCACCGACCCGCTGCGGAAGCTGAAGACCGCCGCTCAGGGCATCGCCGGTGGAGATCTAAGCCAGCGCGTGAACATCAGGTCCAAGGACGAGATAGGCGAGCTGGGTAGGGCTTTCAACGAAATGGCGGAAAATCTCTCCCGAGCGGAGGAGCTGCGCCGGAACATGACCGCCGACATCGCCCATGAGTTGCGGACGCCGCTCTCAGTGATCCGTGGGAATCTGGAGGCGATCGCTGATGGTGTGTTCCAGCCCACGAAGGAGAACGTGAGCGCCATACACAGGGAAGCTGTGCTTCTCTCCAGGCTGGTGGACGACCTCCAGGAGTTGGCCCTGGCCGAGGCTGGTCAACTGAGGATCGAACCCGAGATCACGGACGTGTCGTCTCTGATACGGCGTGTGCTGACGAATGTGGCCACGCGGGCCCAAAGCGAAGGCATATCCATAGT
>CAYGQI010000332.1:0-1874 GCA_964351925.1 uncultured Anaerolineales bacterium
GCTTCGCCGACCTCGGCAACGAGGTGGTCTGTGTCGACATAGACGAGGCCAAGATTGCCGGCCTCAAGCGCGGCAAGCTGCCTATCTACGAGCCAGGCCTGCAGGAGCTGGTGGAGCGCAACGCTAAGATGGAGCGGCTCTCGTTCACCACGTCCTACGAGGAAGGACTGAGAGACGCCGAGTTTGTCTTCATCGCGGTAGACACGCCTTCAGGGAGCGAAGGCGAGGCCGATCTGAAGTACATGAGGATAGCCGCCGAGACGATCGCCGAGCAGATGTCCAGCTCCCTGATCATCGTGAACAAGAGCACAGTGCCCATAGGGACCGGAGACTGGGTGGCGGAGATCGTGCAGAGGCACATCGCTCCAGGGCTTGGGTTCTCCGTGGTCTCCAACCCTGAATTCCTGCGAGAGGGATCGGCCATCAACGACTTTCTAAATCCCGACCGCATCGTTCTCGGATCGACCGATAGGCAGGCGGCGGAGAAGGTGGCCCAGCTCTATCTTTCATTGCGTGCCCCCATGATCGTTACCGACTTGCGTACCGCCGAGATGATCAAGTACGCCTCCAACGCCTACCTGGCCAACCGCATCTCCTTCATCAATGAGATGGCTTCCATCTGTGAACAGTTGGGGGCCGACATCAAGGAAGTGGCCATCGGGATGGGCTACGACAAGCGCATAGGCCATTCCTACCTGGATGCCGGGGTCGGGTGGGGAGGGTCCTGCTTCCCTAAGGACGTGAAGGCGCTGGCTCACATGGCGGCGATCCACGGGTGCCACCCTCAATTGTTGCGGGCCGTGATAGAGATCAACAGAGATCAGAGAAGGCGCGTAGTTCAGAGCCTGCGCGACATCCTGGGCACCCTGCATGGCAAGACGGTGGGGGTCCTGGGATTGGCGTTCAAACCAAACACCGACGACATGCGCGAAGCACCCGCGGTAGAGATCATCCATCTGCTCCTGAACGAGGGCACCCATGTCAAGGCCTTTGACCCCGTTGCCGTGCCGCGCGCCAGGGAGATCATGCCGGAGATCACGTACTGCGATGATGCCTACCAGGTGGCGGAAGGGAGCGATGCTCTGGTCATCGTGACCGACTGGAACGAGTTCAAACACCTGGACATGGGCCGTATCAAGGCCTCCATGGCCGAACCGGTTCTGATTGACGGTCGCAACATCTACGATGCGAAGAAGATGCAGGCCCTGGGCTTCGTCTATCGCGGTATCGGACGAGGATACGAGAAGGCCGAACCCGCTCGGGCTGCCGAAGTGCTGAACGCCGGACAGTCCGGGGAGTCGGAGGAGGTCGAGGACGAGACGTACTAGCCGGGCAGGGAGGCACGGGCGTGGGCATGCTGAGCGTAGGTGTGGACCTCATCGAGACCGGGCGGATCGCCCGAGCGTTGGAGCGCTGGGGCGATCGCTTCTTGTCGCACGTCTATACTCCTGCGGAGGTGAGGTTCTGTAGAAACCACATTGGGGAGTTGGCTGCTCGCTTCGCGGCCAAGGAGGCTGTCTCCAAGGCCCTGGGAACGGGGTTGCGGGGAGTTACCTGGCGGGAGATGGAGGTTCTGTCCGACGCCCGCGGCAAGCCGCTGATCAGGCTTCACGGTCGGGCGAAGAAGCGGGCCGAGGAAATCGGGCTGGAGGACTTCGCTGTCAGTCTCTCCCATTCCAGAAAGTACGCCGTCGCCTTCGTAGTGGCGAGCGACTAGCGCGGCTGGAGCCGCCGCGCGTCTGGTTGGACATCGGAGGCAGGGGGGTATCAGTGTTGCAGCCATTGCTCTTTGTTGTCGTTGGTACCATCGTGGTGCTCCTGGTCGTGGGCTGGGTCATCGGGCTCATCCGGAAGGTAGGCGGCTGTTTCATTCA
>CAYGQI010000333.1:0-1866 GCA_964351925.1 uncultured Anaerolineales bacterium
AGATGACGGCTACCCCGAGTGGAAACTCCTCCAGGAGTATCTCCAGTCTCTCCTTCTCTTGCTGGAGTTCGTCCTCCGCTGCTTTCCGACTAGTCATGTCGGTGGTGACGACGTAAGTGCGCTGGTCGGCACCATCGTGGGAAGTCGAGGTGTAGCGGTTGGATACGCAGCGGCGTTCGCCATCCTTTCTCACGATCCAGAAGTCCAACTCGCCTGGCATCTCGCCTGACTGTCGGGCCTTCTGCACGACCGGCTCGAGCCGCTGTCTATCCTCAGGGGCAGCCAGGTCGAGATCCTGCATCTGTTTCAGTTCGTCCCTGGAGTATCCGAAGATCTCACAGGCGCGATCGTTGACGTAGACAACTGTTCCGTCCTCGGTGATGGTCAGTCCATCGTGGATATTGTCTGCCATGCTGCGAAAGCGCTCTTCGCTTCTCTGGAGGTTGACCTGGGTGGTCTGGATCCTTTCCAGCATTTCGTTGATCTGTGTGCCAAGCTTGGAGAGCTCATCTTTCCCGGCTACCTGAAGCCTGGCAGAGATATCGTCATGGGAGCGGATGCGCGCGATACCGGTGCCTAGCTCGATGACACGGGCAAGCACTTGTTTGTCCAGCATCACAGACTGGAGGGCAGCAAAGGCCACGCCGACCAATATTATGGTGGTCAGGACGTAGGCTACCGCAGCTTGGCCTCGATGGTAGATCTCCCTGGGCATCTCCACCCCGACCAGAAGTCCGGGGGCCCCGTAGATGTCCGGGAGCACTCCGTATCCAGCGACAACCTCACCGCTCACAGGTCGCACCACGATTGAGGAGGGGGTCTCGAGGAGTGCAGACCGAACTGCCTGCAATTCGGCAGACCCACTTGGATTGTCGAAAGGCTGGATGGTGAGGACGGAATCCGTGATGTCCCCCAGACGCTCCACTTCGGTTGAGTCCAGGTATCGAGCCATGATCAGCCAACCACGCAGGGGACCCTCATCTGCACTGGTAAGCACCGGTCGCGACGAGGCAAGCATTGGTCCCTCCGGCAGTTGCAGGATCCCTCTGGCGTAGCTCCCCGGTTCGCCTGCGGGCGAGAGGAGCCCGTCTGGGGTGAGGTGGTCCAACAGGCTTGGGGGCAGGGGGATCTCCTCTTCGGCTTGGAGGTCAAGAGCCTTACCGAAGACAATCTCGCCAGTAGGGTCCACCAACAGCAGCGCGTTCAGCCGCAAGGCAATGAAGGTGTCATCGAGAAGATTGGACTCCACATATCCGGGGTCTCCGGTTGACATGAACTGATATGTGTCATCCCAGGCAGCCCAGTCGTCGGTAGTCGTGTCCAGCTCGAGGAGTTGGCTGTCGAGCGCGTTCAGTGCTCTTTGCACGTCCCTTTGGGTCGCCTCCTCCTCAAGCCGGGTGAAGCTGTAGAGCAGTACAGCTCGCGAAGAGATGTAGACGGCAGCGATCAGGGCGACGAGGGCGGCGGCAGCGATGATGATCGTTTTGCTGCGCAGCGTCATCTTGTATCTCTCCCGTGATCCAGGCCGAGGGCGGCGGAAATGCTCGTGCACAGCTCGTCCAGGTCGAGGGCGCCAATCATCGAGTCCCTGGCAGCTCTCTCTCCTTCCTCCGACCCGTTGAAAGGCAGCGTCTTGAGGTGCGGATTCTGCCCGTTGAGTCGCCGGCACAGATCCTGTCCGTCCATGTCTCTCATGGTGGTGTTCACCAGCACCAGATCTGGTTTGAACTCGGCCAGTTTGATGCCGACGTGGAGCTCGTCCTGGGCGTTGGCAAACCTACATGAGGGGAGGGTCCTGGCCAGAGACTGGGCTACCTCGTTCCCGTCATCGACGATCAGGATCCTTGTCTGAGGCCCGGTCGATGG
>CAYGQI010000334.1:0-1855 GCA_964351925.1 uncultured Anaerolineales bacterium
GGCTGGCGGATGCTATCATCGTCACCGGTGCAGGAACTGGCGAGCCAGCGGACATAGAGGATCTGGTCAGAATAAGGGAGGCGGTTCCTGACGTCCCGGTGCTGGTGGGGAGTGGGGTGCACGAAGGAAACGTCGCCGAGCTGCTCTCCCTGGCGGATGGAGTGATCGTAGGAACGAGTCTCAAAGAGGGCGGAATCACTGCTAACCGTGTGGACATGACCCGTGTGGCGAAACTGATGGCCACCGTCAAGGAGTCGCGCTAGGACTGCCCCCAATGCGGAGAAGAACGCGGACAGGGGTCCACAACATTGTCCGCCCGTAGCGCCCGGTCGTCTCGGCCAGCATCGACTCTCCATCTTGACACCCCAGGGGATGAATGTCCATGCCTGACGTAGTGACTTTGGGCGATATCAACGTCGACATCATCGCTCGGGTGCCATTCTATCCGCCTTTGGGGGGTGACAGCCTGGCTGAGGGAGTGGATATCCGGGCCGGCGGCTCCGCTGCCAATACCGCCCTAGTCCTCAGCAAGTTCGGGCTGGACGTGAGCATCATCGCCAGGGTGGGGGAGGATATCCTGGCGGACTTTGCTCTATCCGACCTGCGGCAGGCAGGCGTAGACCTCTCCCTGGTGCAGCGAGACGCGGAGTCCAGGACCGGACTGATCTTCGCTGCCGTCACGCCCGACGGTGAACGTACCTTCTTCAGTTGCCGCGGGGCGAACACGAGAACCGTGCTCGAGCCAGAGGGCGGCGAGCTTGTCAGGCAGGCCAAGGTCCTGCATGTCTCGGGCTACGCCTTCGTGGAGGGTTTGCAGAGAGATGCTGCTCTGAGCGCCGTAGAAGAGGCGCATCGGTCCGGCGTGCCTGTGTCGGTTGACCTCGGCGTGGAGGTGATGACCGGGACGCGCGAAGATATGCTGAAGGTGCTGTCTGTGGTTTCTATGGTCTTCCCCAACCTAGCGGTTGCCGAGTGGCTGACCGGCAGGCGTGGCACCCATGAGTCAGTGAGGGCCTTGTTGGGCCACGGGCCTCAGTGGGTCGGGCTCAAGCTGCGCGGCCAGGGGTGTCTGCTCGGCTCGACCGAGGGAGTCTTTGCGGTACCGGCGTTTCAGGTGGTCCCGGTGGACGGTACCGGTGCGGGCGACAGCTTCGATGCGGGACTCCTTCTGGGGCGGATAGGGGGGCTGAGTCTGCGGGCTTCTGGAATCCTCGCGAACATGCTGGGAGCGAGGGCAACCACCGTCACTGGGGGCGGAATATCCTTACCCGGCCCCGAGGCTGCTCTGTCCTTCCTTGAAGAACACCGAGGTGAACCCACCTGGCAGGGTTGGAGTGAGGAGCTGGTGACCGTGTCCGAATTCTTGGCCAGGCGGCCCAGCGCCTGAGTGGCCAAGTCTGATGCGAAGACAAAGGAACTGACACTATGTCTGACCCCTACACCCAACTCACCCATCACTTGCATGCCCTGGGCATGGGCTATCCCCTCAAGGATGACTTGCTCGAGATCTTGAGGTCCAACTTCACCCCGTTGGAGGCCCAGGTGGCCCTGGCGATACCCAATACGCGCATCCCACTGGAATTGGCGACCGCCGATGAGATGGCGGGCATCCTAGGCCAACCTGCCCGACAAGTGGGGGACATACTGGAGAGACTGGCCAAGCGAGGACTGCTATTCTCCGGTATCACCGACGACGGCCAACCGGGCTACGCCCTTCATCAGGTGGGGTACGGTTTCCCGCAATCCTTCTTCTGGAAAGGGGAGCGAACGCGCCACTCCGAGGACATGGCGAAGCGCATGGTGAAGTACTTCCGCTCGCAGGAAATCAAAGAGACGTACGGAACCACACCCAAGG
>CAYGQI010000335.1:0-1850 GCA_964351925.1 uncultured Anaerolineales bacterium
AGGTAGTTGCCCAGGTTCTCTCCTGCGTTGCCCACGACGACCACGTCGCCAGCAACCATATAGGTCGCCGCTTCGTCACCCACGTCGCCTCCGATGATGATGGTGGCCCCCTTGTTCATGGTAGCGGTGAAATCGCCGGCGCTCCCCTTGATCACCACGGTGCCTCCGTAGCAATACTGCGCGGCACCGAAGTCAGCGTTCCCCTCCACGATCACTGTCCCAGCCGTCATGTTGTCGGCCACGTACTTCCCGGCATTCCCAGTGATCTTGATCGAAGCTCCGCTGTTCACCACGCCAAGATAGTCTCCACTGTCTCCCTGAATGGTGATCTCGCCGGACTTGAGCCCGCCGCAGAGCCCATGGAGATGCGCGGCATTCTTTACGACCGCAGAATCCTCGGCGAGCATCGCTTTGAGCGCTCTGCTCGCGGCCTTCAAGTCCTTACCTTTAGCATCCAGCACACTGGGCGCATGCGCCATGACGTGTTTCCTCCTGCACAGAATCAGATGGGTTATCTACCTCGTATAGCCTCACGAATTCCTCTCTCACCTCTGCCCGTCTCTGAGGCTCCCGCAAAGCATCCAGCATCATCAGCATCAGATCATCGAAAGCCTGAGCTCTGTCCCTGCGCTCCTTCTCTTCCTTCGCGGTCCGCAGAGCCTCCTCGTCGACCTCCGTGTTCACCTCCAGCAATCCCAGATCGACCGCGTTCTGCAGACACTGCTCTCCCACCTCGCTTCTCACGATGAGCGTGCTATATCCCTCTTTCGCGCCCACCTTGCCCACGGCGATATCGGCCGATTCACCAAGCAGATCATCGCACGTGGCGCACCCCGACCTGGTATAGCCCTCTATCTTGGAGAGAGGGACACTCTTCTCCGAGCCGTCCCACAGGATCACCCTCAGCTCCTTGTCGCGCGGCGAGACGTAAACCCTCTTCACCTCACGGCCGGCAATCCCCATCCTCTCCTCCAGGAATTGGCGAACCGGTCCGGGGTAGTAGACGCCAGTGCAAAAGACCGCCACGCTTAGGCGTAGCGCATCCTTGTAGGGGTTGAGCCGCTCATTGTCTGAGGCTTTGACTGTCCTGACCGCCTCGCTGACACAGGGGGTCCCTACCACAGCAATGTTGCGCAGTTTCCTCTCGTAGACGGCCTCATTGAGCACATCGAGAGTGGGCACCCACAGCCCCTGCACCGCCAGGTTGTCAGCCAGCTCCTCCACTCTGGTCATCACCTTGGCCCGCGGTTGAAGGGCCCAGCCGTCCACATCGCTGGCGATGACCCCATCTATCGCCCCAGCAGACAGGTTGGCGATCAGCAGGGCTCTGATCACCTCCATGGGCTCTCCGCTCTCCACGGGACCCTTCGCCTTGGCCGAGACCACGCGTCGGGCCGGCACTTCCTCCCACTGATGTAGGCGTGGGCACGTCTCCTCACAGAATACCTGGCAGAAGGTGCAGGTGTCGAGAGGGATTTGGGTAAGACCGAGGCGCTTCTGCCTCACCTCTCTGACCGGGTGTCTCGCCTCCTCATCCCAATATAGCATGCCCTTGGAGCAAGTGGCTACGCAGAGGCCGCACCCAGAACACCTGTCCAGGGCCCAGACCTCCCTCTCCATACGCTTTGACATCACGTGTCCTCCTTGGTTCGGATCACCGAGTGGTGGCACAGCCCGCAGGGCCCAGCGCAGCAGTCCCCAATGGCCAGAGTTGTCACAGACTCAAGAGATGCTCGTCGGTCCCAGGTACTCAATGTCGTCTGTGAACTCCGCCACCGCCTCAACGAACTTCTCTGCATCATCGGGCTTGAACCACTCCAGTCTCAGTCTTCTGGGATCGAAGCCCGTCT
>CAYGQI010000336.1:0-1842 GCA_964351925.1 uncultured Anaerolineales bacterium
CACACGAACCCCACCAGTCTGGCGGGGTTGCCCTGCACCAGTCCGTGGTCGGGGACATCTCTGGTGACCACTGCACCAGCGGCGACCATGGCGAACCTGCCGACGACGATCCCGGGCAGGACCACGGCCCTTGCGCCCACGGAGGCCCCACGCCTGATGGTGCTGGGCTCCACCTGCCAGTCGTCAACTCCCTTCAGTTCCCCGCTGGGCAGTATGGCCCTGGGGTACTTGTCGTTGGTGAGGCAGGCGCCGGGGCCGATGAAGACCCCATCCTCCAAGGTGACCCCGTGGTAGACGAACGCCCCGTTCTGGATCTTCACGTTGTCGCCTATGATCACGTCGTGGTCAACGTAGACGCCTTTCCCGATGATGCAGTTGCGGCCCACCCTGGCATTCTCTCTTATCTGGGCGTGGTGCCAGATCCTGGTGGCCTCGCCTATCTGTGCCTGGCCCGAGACCTCTGCCGTGTCGTGAATCTGTGTCCCCTCCACTGCCGTCACTCCCATCCTAGCAATGAGCCAGTTGCCCCCGCAGCCTGCTCCAGGCAAGCCGGGCAAGCTGGCGATAGAGGTGCCAGTCAGAAGTCTGCGGCACTATCACTGTCGTCAAAGAGTTGCCGGAAAGCCTCATGTACATCCAAAGCCAAGCTGCCGAAGTGAGACCATAGGAGATGGTCGTGGCCCACGCGGCTCCCGCGGGTCCGAATCGGGGGATCCAGACCAGGTTCAGGAGCACCTGAGTGACGATGCCTATGCCCCCCACGTACGTGTTGAGCAGAGGCTTGCCGCGTCCGGCAATGTCGTTGGCCAGAATGCGCCCCGCGCTGAGAAACACGATCCCTGGTAGGAGAATGCGAAACAGATGCACGGCGGATACATACTGGGAGGAGTAGAGCAGGACCACCACCCACTGACTCAGTAGTAACAGAGCGACGGCACCGATGGCTGTGATCAAGAGGACGCTCCTGCTGACCAGCGGCGTGAACGTATTTTTGGCGTGTTCATCTTTCTCAGCCGACACTGTGGGAAAGAGGACGATGCTTGCCGACTCAGAGAGGAACCAGAGTTTCTCTGCCAGGCCGACGGCGACCGAGTAGAAGCCTACCATACTGGCGGGGACAAAGGCCCCGAGCATGAACACTTCGACGCGGTAGTTCAAGAAGCCCACGATGTTTCCGAGGTGGGCCTTGAGGCCGTAGCTCAGCGTGTCGCGGACGTAACGCGGATTGAGGCGAAAGCGCACCCCTCCGGCGACTCGCCTGATCCAGGGGTACAAGAAGAAGCAGACCACGAGGGAACTCAGGAAAGTGGCCCAGATGGCCCCTTCAATCCTCAGCCCGACGGTGACAGCGAGGAGGAGGACCAGCACCAAGAGGAGGAGCCTGTTCAGCACTGTTGCTGCGTTGAAGTCCTTGATGCGCCGCGCCCCCAGCAGGATCTGATTGGCGTAGAATTGGCTGAAGAGGTTGACCGGAATCAGGAGCAGCGCCAGCAAGAGATAGGATAGGGCCACGGTCGGAAAGAGATAGCCATGAAGGAAGATGGCTACAACCAGCCCTATCAGAGTGGCCACGGTGCCCACGAGGACGCTCAGGATGACGTTGGTGCCCAGAACCTCTGGCAACGGATACTTGTCCTGAGCCACGTAATAGACGGTGGCCGGCCCGACCCCCAGGTTGACGAAAACGAGCACCAGCACAGGAAAGAGTGTGGCCAGCGTATACACGCCAGTTCCCTCGGGCCCGAGTGCACGGGCGATGACCACGGAGGCCAGCAGCGCCAGGGCCATCCCGACCACTCTGGCGACCAGGGTCACCCCGGTGTCCTTAGCGAACGTCGCTGC
>CAYGQI010000337.1:0-1834 GCA_964351925.1 uncultured Anaerolineales bacterium
GTGCCTTTGGCGAAGCTGACGGGCTGCATGTCGCCCAGGGTATTGGTGAAGACCATGATGGGCACGCCCGTCTCCAACCCCTGTCCCGCCATCTCCATCGCCACCAGGGCGCTGGCCCCAGCTCCCGTGACGATGATCTTGTTGCCTCTCTCGATGCACTCGCGCAGGACCCCGACCACCTTCTCCATGGCCGGGACTGCCACCTCCAGAGTAGCCATGATGCCCTCTGCGTCTTGGCGCAAGACACGCGCAACCCTGTCCCGGGTCGTTTCACACCCCGAGAGGTCCACGCTGACCATCATGGGTTTAGACACATCGATGATCTGGCCCACCGTGTCGATGAGCACATAGTCGCCGTATGGGTAGGCGGTGAACTCGAGAGTGGTGCCGGGGAGGTTGCCGATAGCGAGGTCCAGACCTGTGAGTCTGGAGATGAGACTGGTCTTGCCGCTGTTGAAGACGCCCAGCACCGCGATACGGTCCCCAGGAGCGAAAGTCTCTGTGAGGCGACTCCGTATCTCCTCCAGCCCTTCCGTGGTGCTCATGGAGGCGGGGATGAGCTCCAACCCCAAAGCCTCCTCCACCCCGACCCGGATGGAGCCATCCATGAGATCCATCTTGTTGGCGACGCCAAAAAAAGGAATCCCCACCTTCTCCACGGCCTCCAGGAAGACCTTCATGGTGTTCACCTGGGGGTCCAGCATGTTCACCATGAGGATCGCCCCCTGGGGGTCGAAAACCTCAAAAGGGGTGGAGATCTTCTTAAGTACTCTCTTGGTATGCACTTGTGCCCCTCCTGTCACGCAGTTGCCAAACCTCTCCTGCACGTGAAGTTCGGCTTGAGATGTGCTGCACACGAGCGTCGCGCGCACTGGCGCGCCACGATTCTGCTACTGGAAACCCTTTGCCCCAGCGGTCGCCCGCAGGTCTTGAAGGCCTCCTTGGTCCCAGGAGGGGAAGACAGGAGCGTAGCCACTCCCGAGGGGCATCCGCCGATCTCTCGATTTTCCCGCTCTGCTGTACAACCGGAGCGGTCAGCCCCGCCTTGCGTTGGGGAACCCCTACCTCGTCAACTGGGAACATCCAGTCCCGGCGCTATCTTCCCCGTTGCTCTCTCCTCGCGACTACATCTGGGCCACCTCCTTCCACTAAGCCTTCTTGACTATAGCACGACTCACGACTCCCTGCAAGGGAGACCCTCTCCGGCGAAGTAGTCCACGACAGTCGCCATGTCGTCCGCTGCGACCACGGCGACCTGTAGGGAAGCCTCCATCTCCTCCCTCGTCATGTCGTCCACGGTCACTTGTCCTGTTGCATCGAACATCGACCGTGGCACGAACACCACGTCTCCCAGCTCCTGTCCCTGAAGGGCGCACACCACGTCACGCCCCGTCAACAAGCCGGAGACGGTAACCGTCGCGCCAAAGAACTCGTTTGGCACAGCCTCGACGGTTATGTCAAGCCCCGCCCTCTCCTGGAGTTCCCGACAAATCCAGCCCAGCGTCGGCGCGATCAGCGTTCCGCAGACCACAGTGGCCCTGCCCCTCGCCGCCACACCTGGCCAGGCCCTGGTCAGCGTCTCCCACTCATCGAGCAACACCCGCACCAGACCTATGCCATTCTCCAGCTGAGGGAAGCCATCGTACTCCGCTACGGGCGGTATGTTATGTCCTGTGCGAAGGTATAGTTCGTCGGACGGATAGACCAGAGCGACGCCCAGGTTGTCACGGTTCTCCTTTTGCCACTGGGTGATCGCGTCCACGATCTCGCCCTCCTCCTCCGCCGTGAGGAGGCGGACCTTGCCGGTGTGATACTTGGTCAGTCCCACCGGCAC
>CAYGQI010000338.1:0-1822 GCA_964351925.1 uncultured Anaerolineales bacterium
TCACCCCAGACGAAGAGCCTACCGCCGATGTGGAGCGGCGTCAACTCCTCTCCGGCATAGCGGGCCAGAGCTTGCTCCAACTCAGAGGCCAGGCGCACCAGGCTCTTGAAAGGCTGCAAACGCAGCTTCCTGATCAGCTCCTGGAAATGGCGCAGGGTACCCAAGATAAGGACGTCGCTGTCCGCCTCCTTCGCGGAGTAGACGGCACGAGAGGTGACCACTTCCCCTCCGTGAGCCAGCATCTCCTGCTTGATGATGTTGGCGGCAGCGAAGTTCAAGCCCTCCACCTTCACTGTCCGGAAGGAAGCCTTGGGGGTCATAATCTCGATGCCTGGGGGAGAGCAGCCGATCTTCTCCATCTCTGCCAGTATCCTGGCCGGAGTATCGAGGTTCAGGACACGCACGTTGGACGCGGCTGCCAAGCTGCCCTACCTCCCGCCAGACTCCGCCATCCCCAGGATGGAGAAGAACTCAGCCCTGGTCGCGGCCTGAGTCCGGAAGAGCCCTCGGTTGGCCGAGGTGACCAGGCGACTGCCCGGCTTCCTGATGCCCCGCATGGTCATACAGAGGTGCTCGGCTTCTATCACCACCCCCACCCCTCGCGCTCCCAGGGCCTCCATGATGGTGTCCGCTACCTGGCCGGTCAAGCGCTCCTGGAGCTGTGGCCTTCGAGCCAGGATCTCCACCACTCGAGCCAACTTGCTGATCCCGACCAGCCGACCCCGGGGGATGTATCCCACGTGCGCCATCCCGTGGAAGGGCAGGAAATGGTGCTCGCACATGGAGTAGAAGGGGATGTCCTTGAGCACCACCATCTCCTCGTGCTTTTCGTCTTCGAAGCCGACAGCCAGGGTCTTCTTCGGGTCCTCACTGAGGCCCGAGAAGATCTCGGCATACAGGTCTGCGATGCGGGTCGGTGTGTCCACCAGGCCCTCGCGATGGGGGTCCTCTCCGATGGCAGCGATGATCTCCCTAATCGCCTTGCTGACTCTGTCCCGGTCAATCACTCTGCTTCCCCTTCACTAGAGGCTGAGCCCGCGCCCGTGATCTCCATCACCACCACCTGGGTCTCGGACGGCAGGGTGGCCTCGGTCACCTTCAACACATCCACAGGAGCGACCTCTTTGAGCCCCATCTCCTTGAGAAACTGATCTACCGGCGCCAGCTTCACGCCCTTGAGCAGATCCGTCTGGTAGTGCATGGGGATCACGATCTTCGGTTCCAGCAGACTGATCACCTCTGACGCCTCCGCCGCGCCCAGTGTCGTGCCGCCGCCTACGGGGATGAGCAGCACGTCCACGTCCCCCAACTCCTCGACCTGGGACTGCGTGAGTACCCCGCGCAGGTCTCCCAGATGGCATACGGTGACGCCCTCAAAATCGAACAGGTACACCGTGTTGCGGACCCCCGGCTTCGTCTGAGTCTCCTCGGGCTGGCCAGGGATGCCGATCACGAAGACACCCTTGATCTCGTACTCTCCAGGGCCGTTGATGACCTGCGGGTTGCCCTTGATGGCCTTCACGTTGGCATGGTCGGGGTGATCGTGGGTGACGGTGACTACGTCCGCCCGAAGGCGAGGCAAACTGTAGCCGATGTCGTCCCCATAGGGGTCTGTAACCACCGTCCCGTTTCTGTCCCGCAGTCTGAAGCAGGAATGGCCGTACCAGTTGATCTGCATCTTGGTCCTCCGCAGACAAGGGTGGGTTGCGTCCAGCGCTGCCTTCCATTATACGCCAGGCCCGTGGAAAAAGACACAGACGGCCTGGAGGGAGTGGAAAAGCAAGACACGCGACAGACGCCCGAGTACCCTCCGGGAGGGTCG
>CAYGQI010000339.1:0-1822 GCA_964351925.1 uncultured Anaerolineales bacterium
GCATTGGCCTGCTCGAGTTTGGCATCGTCGATCTCGACGACGACCAGCCCTTCGTCGTCGAGGGACGTCTTGCCGCCGTGAGAATGCACCGTTTCCAATACGTCTGAGGCCTTCGAGGTGACCCACGGTTGATGCAATAGCATCAACTCTTCCACGGTATCAATTGATCTGGCCACGGGTACCGACTCCCAGTAGTCCCTGGTCTTGAAGCGCCAGGTGAAGGCCTTTCCCCCTTCCAGGCTGCGAGGCCTCACGGCCCGCCCGCTCCCACTTCAAGTGAACCAAAGATGCGCTCTCACTTGCCATCAACCTCCACCCACTTCGAGGCGACACTCACGGCAGCGCGGAGATTATATCATAGCCACCTGGCCAGACCAATCCTGCGGACCGCCTGGCCCTTGTACAGGGGCGTGCCTCATGCTAGAATGAGGTCGACGTCCGCGGAACAGAGTCGGGGGAGAGAGAACGATGGCCGAGATACTGATCATCCTCTTGCTCATTGTGACCAACGGGCTTCTCGCTGGCACGGAGATCGCTGTGCTCTCAGTGCGTCGCTCCTTGCTGATGTCGCAGGCGGAGGCGGGAGATCAGCAGGCTAAGTCCGTACTGCGCCTGCTGGACAACCCCAACGCCTTCCTCTCGACGATCCAGGTGGGGATCACCCTTGTGGGTATCCTCGCCGGGGCCTTTGGAGGCGCCAGCATAGTGAGGCATTTTGCGCCCTACCTATCCAGCCTTCCTATTGCTGGTGCCGAGGTGTATGCTCAGCCGGTTGCTTTTGGCTTGGTAGTATTGGGGATCACCTATCTCACCCTGGTCATCGGAGAACTGGTGCCCAAGAGATTGGCCCTCAGTCATCCCGAGAGGATTTCCAGGGCGATGGCCCGTCCCATGAGATACGTCGCCATCATCACTCGCCCCGTGGTGTGGCTTCTTAGCCAATCGACAGATATCCTGCTCAGACCTCTCGGGGTCGGCGGGCGACACCAGCAGACGGTTACCGAAGAGGAGGTCCGGTACCTGGTCGCCGAGGGTGCCCGAACAGGCGTGTTCGTCCCCGCGGAGAAGGAGTTCGTGGATAGGATCTTCCACTTTGCCGACCAGGCGGTGGTGGACGTGATGCGGCCTCGACCCGATGTCGTAGCAATTGACATAGACGACCCGATGGAGTCGATAAGAGAGAAAGTCCTGTCCTCCGGCTTGTCGCGGTTCCCGGTGTACCGTGATAGTCTGTCCGAAGTCGTGGGCATTTTGCACGCCAAGGACCTGCTTAGCGCCGAGGGATCCACCTCTATCGCGCCCCTTCTTCGCGCAGCATTGTTTGTACCAGAAACCAAGTCGCTGCTGGCCATGCTCAAGACTTTCCAGGATACCCGCAGTCATATGGCGATTATCATTAACGAGTTCGGGGGAACCGAGGGCATCGTCACGCTGGAGGATGTTCTGGAGGAGATCGTGGGAGAGATCCGAGACGAGTACGATCTGGAGGAGCCATCGGTTGTCCACAGGGAGGATGGTTCCTTGCTCGCGGACGGGTCACTCTCCCTGTCCGACCTCAAGGAAGAGCTCGGCATAGAGCACTTGGAGGGCGAGGATACGCGTGTATTCCGAACTCTGGGCGGTTTTGTCATGGCACACCTTCGGCGTGTGCCCCAAGAGGGCGACCTGATCGAGGCGTCGGGGTACTGCTTCGAGGTGGTCGACATGGACGGGCTCCGTGTTGACAAGGTGCTCGTCACGCCCCATCTTCACGAGGAGTGAGTTAGCTGCTCTTCCAGGGTCTCGTCCACGAACCTCCCCGTGCGCCGAGGCGGCAGCGCGG
>CAYGQI010000340.1:0-1816 GCA_964351925.1 uncultured Anaerolineales bacterium
CCTTCGATACGGTGCCTCACTGCGTTCGGCACCTACTCAGGATGCTTTCCTCGGTGGGGAATGTTGCCGGCCCCAAGGGCACACCAAGAGAGCATGCTGAGTAGGACGAAGTCCGTATCGAAGCATGCGGGTCACAGGCGTGGAGGCCTTGGGCCACGAGCTCAGGGGCGGCAGGAGTCCGTCGCATCCTGAGTAGTCGCGAAGCGACGTATCGAAGGATGCTATTCTGGGCGGCCCCTTGGCAAGCCTCTCTCCTCAGGGCTCCAGGTTCCTCGGGCCGGTGAGCCGGACGGATTGTTTGCGTTTCAGCGACCCGGGGTATATGATTAGAGTCACCGCGTCGGCTTGCCATGGCAGGCCCGTCGGGACAAGTCGGGAGTGTAGCTGCATGCGTGTGCTTTTCATCGTGAAGCAGGTGGACTATGAGCCCCAGGGCATCCTGCATCTATCGAGTGTATTGAAACAAGCCGGCCACGAGGTCAGACTCTGTATCGTCAATCAGGAGGATCCCATCGAGGCCGCAGAGGAGTTCCAACCGGGGATCGTGGGCTACAGCGTGACCACCGGCTTGCAGAAGTACTATCTGGGCGTGAACAAAGGGATCAAAGAGCGGTTCGAGGTCTTCTCCATCTTCGGGGGACCGCATCCTACTTTCTTCCCGGAGATGATCGAAGAAGAGGGTGTGGACGGCATTTGTATCGGCGAGGGAGAGGGCGCCATGCTCGATCTGGCGCAGTCGCTGGCGAACGGCTCCCTCAAGCCCGATATGGGCAACTGGTGGTTCAAAGTCAACGGCGAGGTGGTCCGCAACCCAGTGCGGCCCTACATAGAAAACCTCGACGAACTGCCCTTCCCGGATCGAGCTCTGGTCTACGAGCAGCATGGGCCGACGAGGAACAGCAAGATCAAGCACTTCTTCAGCGGCAGAGGCTGCCCCTACGAGTGCAGCTACTGTTTCAACCACGCCCTGTTCGAGATCTACAAAGGTCATGGCCAGCGTGTGCGCAAGCGAAGTGTGGACGTAGTTCTGGCCGAGATCAAAGACGTGCGAGACAAGTATCCACTGGCCTTCGTCGTCTTTCTCGATGACACCTTCACCATCCGCAAGGAGTGGATGGCGGAGTTTGCCGAAAAGTACCCTCAGCGCGTTGGTTTGCCCTTCTTCTGCAACGCGAGGGCCAACCTGGTCACGGAAGAACTCGCTGCACAGCTACGCCAAGCTGGTTGCGTCAGCGTAGGCATGGGCATCGAAGCGGGGAACGACCGCCTTCGCAATATGGTGCTGCGGCGTAACATGACCCAAGAACAGATCATCGGTGCCTGCCAGATGTTCAGGGGGGCGGGCATCAACGTGATGAGCACCAACATGGTGGGCCTGCCCACCGGCGGCCTCGAGGATGACCTGGAGACCTTACGGCTCAACGTCAAGTGCCGGCCGGCCTTCGCCAACGCCTTCATCTTCCAGCCCTATCCCCGCACACAGCTGGGCGAGCTGGCCCGCCGCGAGGGGCTGGTGGAGGGCACCTTCGACGACATCTCCGTCTCCGCGTGGGACAGCTCGGTGCTCCGCTTCCCACCGCATGAGAAGCGACAGATTGAGAACCTTCAGAGGCTCTTCGCCATTACGGTGGAGTGGCCCTGGCTGTTGCCTCTGGTGCGTCGCTTGCTCAGGTGGCCCAAGAACCAGGTCTTCTGGTTCGTGCACAAGTTGTTCAAGGGGTATACCATCGCCAGAAGGATCCATCCGGTACGTCTTTCCCCCAGGGAGTACCTGGAGGCGGTGCGGCACTTTATGAAGCTGGACTGATTGGTCAAG
>CAYGQI010000341.1:0-1815 GCA_964351925.1 uncultured Anaerolineales bacterium
TAGCCGATGTAGCCCGGGGGAGCGCCGATGAGTCGTGAGACGGTATGGCGCTCCTGGAACTCGCTCATGTCCACCCTGACCATGGCGTCCTCGTCGTCGAAGAGGAACTCGGCCAGAGCTTTGCTCAGCTCGGTCTTCCCCACGCCGGTGGAGCCCAGGAAGATGAAGGAACCGATGGGACGGTGGGGGTCTTTGAGGCCGGCCCTGGCCCGCCGTATGGCGTCGGAGACCGCAGACACGGCCTCTTCCTGGCCGACGATCCGCTGATGCAGCCTCTCCTCCATCTCCAGCAGCTTGCTGGCCTCGGTCTCCAGCATCCTGGTGACCGGGATCCCCGTCCAGCTAGCCACCACCTCAGCCACGTCCTCTTCCTCCACCACGTCATCCAGCCCCTGCTCGCTGCGCCAGGCGGCAACCTGCTCGTTGTACTCCTTCTCCAGGGCCAGTCGCTGGCTTCTCAGGCTGGCCGCGTGTTCCCACTCTCGCTGCTGCCCTGACTCCTCCTCGTCACTCTGAAGCTCTCGCAGAGCTATCTTCTTCTGTTTCAACTCGGGAGGAAGCCCATACATGTCGATGCGCAACTTGGCAGCGGCCTCGTCTACCAGGTCCACGGCCTTATCCGGCAACTGCCTCTCTTTCACATAGCGATGGGACAGCCTGGCCGCTGCCTCCAGGGCCTCGTCGGTGATCTGCACGCCGTGGTGCTTCTCGTAGCGTTCGCGCAGGATGCGCAGCATCTCGATGGTCTCTTCCTCGGTGGGTTCCTTGATGTAGACAGGCGCAAACCGTCTCTCCAGTGCCGAGTCCCGCTCGATGTGATTGCGATACTCGTCCAGCGTGGCCGTGCCGATACACTGCAACTCCCCCCTGGCCAGAGCGGGCTTCATCATGTTGGAGGCGTCGATGGCCCCCTGGGCAGCCCCCGCCCCCACCACGTTCTGCAACTCGTCTATGAAAAGAATAATCTCTCCCTTGGAGCGTTGAATCTCGTCCATGCAGGCCTTCAGCCGTTCCTCGAACTCGCCACGGAAGCGCGAGCCAGCCACCATACTGCCCAGGTCCAGCTCAATGATGCGCTTGCCGATGAGATTCTCCGGCACGTCATCGGACACGATCTTCTGGGCCAGACCCTCCACGATGGCGGTCTTGCCCACGCCAGCATCTCCGATCAGCACGGGGTTGTTCTTGGTGCGACGAACCAGGATGCGCATCAGGCGCAGGATCTCCTCCTCGCGCCCGATCACCGGGTCCAATCGGTCCTCCTCGGCCAGTTGGGTGAGATCGCGCCCGTACTTTTCCAGGACCCGATATCGGCTCTCCGCACGGGGGTCGGTGACCTTCTGCCCGCCGCGTATCTCCTCGATGACCGACTGCGCCTTCTCTTTGGTCACGCCCATGTCACCCAGGATGGACGCCGCTCCCCCGCCCACACCCAACACCGCCAGGAAGATGTGTTCGGTAGAGACGTACTCATCCCCCAACTGCTTGGCCTCCTCACTGGCCACGAACATCAGGCGGTTCAGCCTGGGGGTGACGAACAGTTGCGTGGGTGTCGAGCCGGAGGCACCGGGCGCCAGGCTGGAACGCGTGGATTGCAGCAACTGATCGAGACGGCTGGTGAGGGTATCGATGTCCACGCTCAGCCTGGTCAGCAGCTCCGTGATCACGCCCTCAGGCTGCTCCACCATGGCCAGAAGCAGGTGTTCCGTGTCCAGTTGGGTGTGGCCATACCTCTGTAATACCTCTTGAGAACGAGCGATGGCATCCTGAGCCCGCTCTGTAAAACGGTCAAACCGCATCATCTCCGTATTCTCC
>CAYGQI010000342.1:0-1806 GCA_964351925.1 uncultured Anaerolineales bacterium
AGCCAGAAGGTGCGGCTGTTCACCACCTCGCCCTTCAACCCCAACCGGATCAGATTCCACAGTTGACGGGGAGTGTAGTCCATGGCATAGGCTGTCGGACAGGAAGCTGAGCATGTGCCGCACTGAATGCAGGTGCGAAGCACACTCAGGTCGGGCGTGACCTCCTCGCCGAACTTCGCATCCCGCTCCGTGGTTGCCAGATCCAGGACTCTTGCTGTCATTGGCCCCTATCCCCTCGATGTCTCTCCGATGTTCTCCGCCAGCTCCTCGGCCAGTTTGCCTACACAGTCCTTGCGGCAGGCCGGAACTCTGCGGTATTGAGGGCCCACCAGTCTATTCGCCTGCCTTCCTGGCCTCTAGCCCTTCAAGCAGAGTCTCCACCGCTTGCTTGGATATGAGTTGCACCGCCTCCAGGCCGTGGAGGCGCCTCAGTTCATTGACAGTTTCATCAACCGGCAAAGCATATCCGAAGCGCAGGGCGTTGACAAGGATCGCCTCATGACCCGGGGGTGGTTCCTCGTCGCGCCTCTTCTCCATCATGATGGAATGAATGTCCACCCCCTGAGGGCAGACCTCCTGGCAGCGCCAGCAAGAGGAGCATAGCCAACTGGAGTAGTGCTCCTCCCCGCACAGGAAGGAAGTGATGGAATGTGCACCCAGCCTCTCTACGATACAGACTTCACGGCACAGCCCGCACTGGGTGCAGCCCTTCAACAGTGCATCAAGCTCTGTCTTGCTCACACCGAGCTCCCTATCAACTCACGAGCCGTCGCCGGTCCGATACCCAGATCGTCCGTGTCTATGCCCATGGCCAGACCGAGGAGCTGCGGCAGTGTCAGGACCGCCGTTTTCTCTATCCCACCACTCTGTCGCAGCAGTCCCTGAAATCTTTCCAAGAGCAACTGGCAGTTGCCGCAGGCATCCACCAGCACGTCCGCGCCGCCAGCGGAGGCCAGCTTACGACGTCCGGCCTCCAGGCCCAGCTTCTCATCCACCAGATAGAGGGTGGACCCGCAGCAATCGTGCTCAGCCTCGTAGTCGACTACCTCCGCACCGGTCAGCTCCACGATGCGTCGCATGGCCTCTGGCTGGAGCGGGTCGTCGAAGCCCATCACCTCACTAGGCCGTATGGCCTGGCAGGGATGAGTCACCGCCACTCGCAGGGGCAGCTGTCTGGTGACTTTCTCGCGCAGCTCGTCCAGGTGCTCGCTGAGCAGCCGGATCAGGTGTTTGACTTCTGCCACACCCGAGAAGCGCAGTCCCAGTCTCTCCAGCGTCTGGTTCACCTGCGCTCGCAGACCTGGGTCCACCATGTCGGCCTTGGCTCGCGAGAGGGTGTTGGCGCAGTTTCCACACAGCGTCACCACATCCCGCCCCATTCGCTCGGCAAGAGCTAGGTTGTAGATAGCAAGATACAGCCATCTATCGGTGAAAGACTCTAGAGGAGCTCCGCAGCAGGCGGCCCCGGGGATATTCTCCAGGCAGATATCCAGTTCCCGCAGCACTCTGATGGTGGCCTTCTCGTACTGAGGCATACGCTGAAGGACCAGACAGCCCGGGAACACGGCCAGTGTCTGCACCGGTCAGCCAACTACAACCCTGGCGAAATCGCTGGGCTCCACTCCAGGGGATTCGATGCTCTGCTCCGCGTAGAAGTCTGCGATGGTCTCTTCGACCTCCTCGGCCTTCTTGCCCACCAGTTGCCTCTCAAGGTCGCCGAGCTTCTCGGCCGGGAAGAAGAAGAAATCGCCGGACAGTACAACCGAGGAGATAGTCCCCTCGGTCATCTCCACGTCTCCCCTGATC
>CAYGQI010000343.1:0-1795 GCA_964351925.1 uncultured Anaerolineales bacterium
TAGCGGATGGCGTGGCGTTTGCGCCACAGGTCGGCCTTGCCGTCCCCCCGGGCGTACTGGTAGTACTGCCGCCCGAAGGCCCGCAGGCTCCCCCGGGGGCGAAAGTAAGCCACCGCCCCGGGTGCGAAGTGGAACTTGCGCCCGGCATCACGCAGGGCGAAGTCGAAGGCCAGGTCCTCGCAGAAGTCGAGCCAAGGGGGATAGCCTCCCACCTCCTGCCAGGCCTCTCTGCGGAAGGCCACAGAGCGGCTGGAGGGCAGGAAGCGCTGAGGATCCACATCGCTCAGCACGGGGAGCACGGTGGCTCCCATGGCCCTTTCGAAGACGTTCTGGGGGTCGGGAAGGAAGAAGCCGCTGACCACGTCGAGCGAGGCATCTTCCTGTAGGGGTTGGGTGAGTTCCTCCAGCCAGTTGGGCACCAGCCGCACGCCGGCGTCGGTGCTGGCGATGATCTGTCCCTTGGCTGCCCTGATGGCCTCGTTTCGCCCCTGGGAGATGTTGGTCCCTTCGCGAAGGAGCAACTTGACGGGAAGTCGCGGCCGGTAGCTCTCTATCCGCTCCACCGTGCCGTCGGTGGAGCCGCCATCGACGATCACTACCTCCGAGGGTGGGATGGTCTGGGAGCGCAGGGAGTCCAGCAGCCCGTGGACGGCGGAGGCTTCGTTCTTGACGGTGACGATTACGGAGACGTCACTGGGGCTCACTATGCTCTTCGGGCAGTCGGCCCTCTGGGGCGGTCGCAGGTACGCGTGTCCTGCCGGTCTTGGTTCCGCAGTAGGCGCAGACGGTCCAGCCCAGCTCCATGATGCGACCGCAGTCGGGGCACTGCTTTCTCAGTTGCGTGTAGCAGTTGGGGCAGACGATGTAGTCTGGCTGAATGAGCTGTTTGCAGGCGGGACAGACGTCCACGTCTTCGATGCCCTGGAGCAGGGTCTCCTCCTCCAGGGAGCGATCATAGGCCTCGGCCAGGGTCTCGCGGGGCCGGAGGATGAGGTAGAGGACCAGCCCCAGCAGGTCCAGTGGGGGCGGAGGCACCACCAGCAGGGTGCCCAGGGCCTGGGTGAAGATATCGCGCGAACGAGAGCGCACGTCTCGAAAGGTCCAGACGATGAGGCTGAACCAGAAGGCCACGAAATAGGCGCCGATGATCCAAAACAGCACCTGGCCGAGCAGGCCCAGAGTGGCGATGAGTTCCGTGAGATCAGGGATCTCTGGCATGAATGTCTCCTTGTTGGGACGTCTATTCAGACGGGCGCGAGATGGTTTGAGTTATACCAGAAAAGGGGTTATGCGGCAAGCAAGCAGCGTAGGGCGAACTTCAAGTTCGCCCTGCGGGTGCCGTCAGAGAACATGCGGTCAGCGGTATGGTTCGCGTCGCATAGGGGCGGTGTGACCGTAAGGGCGAGTCGCCGACTCGCCCCTACGAGGACTTGCTACTCTCGAAAATCTCCCTCGCCCAGGCGGCAGCCCGCTCAACTTCGCCTTCTTTCAGCGGACCTTCGGTGCCTTCGACGTAGAAGGCCTCCGGCGACAGCAGGAGATTCCCGCCCTTTTCCTTCAGGCTCTTGGCGATGCGACCGGCGGCGTAGCCGAAGATACCAACCCATCTCGTCGAGAGTCTGGTATCGAAGGCAGCTACGTTGGTACCTTCAAGGGCAGGCTTCTGGACTTTGTCCAGGAACTCTCGCATCGCCGGCGACGGCCTGCCTCCGTGGGTCGGAGAACCGACGATGAGGAGGTCAAGTGCTTTCAATTCGGAAGGATCTACTTCGCCCACACGCAGCACTTTGACCTC
>CAYGQI010000344.1:0-1789 GCA_964351925.1 uncultured Anaerolineales bacterium
GTGAACTCCTGAGTTGCCTCTGAAAGTACAATAGCGGTCTTCCAAGAGAGTCTCCACACGGTACGCCACGTCGCGACCATCTAGGGAGACTTTTTCGATTTCTCTGCCAGAGGGCAGGAGAATGGCGATCTCTAGGGGTTGTGGATGATTCGAACCATAGTCGAAAGCGGCGAAGCCTGGCTCGTACTGATAGTCGTAGGAGGCGTAGAGGCCTGTGGCAGGGTGAATGACGCGGACCTGGCCGTCGTGTTTCCCCAGCCGCGGCCGAAGAACGACACGGTCCCTCTCTATGGAGACTCCGAAGAGGCCGCGCAGGACGGCCTCAGCCATGGTCGCTGCGGCACTGGCGTAGTTGGTGGATCCCCACCCCTCACCTGTGGAAGGGAGCTGCCACTCGAAGATCTTGCCTGGATGGAGCGCCCACTCCTCGGCAACCAGCCTCAAGTGCGCCAGCGCCAAGGTCGATTGGCCATTCTCGAACTCTGCCGTGATCTGCAGGCCGCCCCACCAGTCCCAGAGCCCTCCGTTCTGGTACTCTCCAGGCGACATCTGGGGGTGAGCGAAGAATCCCGGTGGGTAGGGCGGGTAGATGGTAACGCCGGGCTTGCTGGCCCCAGCAGAGAGCCGTGCCCGCTCCAGGCTAGCCAGCGCCTTGGATGACCGGTAAGGATCGCTCAGTCCCACGTAAGCGACCAGCGCATTGGAGATGCCGACCATCTCATCTTCCGGGAAAGGGTGGGTGAGGGGAGTGACGTGCGAATGGACGAGATAGGAACCGCTTCTCTCGTTCCACAGCCGTTCATTCGCGGAGAAACGAAGGCGCTCGGCCCGCTGACGAAGTTCGCTCGCCCTCGCGGTGGCCCCGATGGCCTCGTTCATCTCGGCTAGTTGCAGGAGGGCACGGTAAGTCAGGGCTTGATCGTAGATGGAACAGACCCAATGATCCACGTCCGGGTCCATGTCGGTGGGGTCGGTTGAGGGCTCAAACTTCACGTCCCCCCAATCGGTGGTGTGGCCGCGTTTGATCAGCCCGAACCCAGGGTCGAAACGATGGTCGTAGAGCCATTCCATTGCGCGATTCATCCGCGAAAGGGCGGTCTCTCCCCCCAGGTCCTTCTCCAGCCACTCTGCTCCTCCAACTGCAGCGTAGTAGGAATATGCGGCGTTGATCAAGTGGACTTCTTCGTCCGACACGGCCGTGGCCTTGTCGATGTGGCCATCAGGGGCTATGACGGCGCTTATCGCGCCGTCGCCAGGCAGGTGCCCGTCTGCACTCCTGGTCGCGGGTCCGTACTGCCGGCGCAGTACCTCCTCTACCGGTGTCCTGAGGTGCTCATCGCCATAGAAGCAAAGGACAGAAGGCATCATGGTGGAGAGGTCGCGAACATAGATCATGCCGTACTCGCGAGCTGGCATCAAGCCGTACACGGGACCCTCCGCCCCTTCGAACCGTGTCTCGCAAAGCCGAAACGTGGCGAGCATGCTCTGGCGCATTCCTTCGATGGGGGGATAGTCGGGGAGGTTCCACGAGGTCGCCGGAGGGGGCGAGGCCAGGCCACAGTTTTCCAGGGGTGGCAGATTGGCCAGGCGTGCTTCTCTCGATGCTGGAGAATGTGGTTGCAGCAGGGCCGACGATCCCACTAGCGCCACCAACAACAGGCTTATCAGGGCGACCTGTGCTCCGCTCCGGGGAGCCTTGCTGCGGGGGATCAGCTCTGCTCTCCACCGACTTCAGGCAGGGTCTTGTAGATCCGATAGACCATCCACAATGAGGCTGCCGTCAGCAGGC
>CAYGQI010000345.1:0-1781 GCA_964351925.1 uncultured Anaerolineales bacterium
ACGAGTGTATGGGTGTCAAGAAGGAGAGGTGAACATGTCGGAAGAACAACTGGATAGGTTGCGCCATTCGACCTCCCACATCATGGCGGAGGCGGTCATGCACCTGTTTCCGGGTGCCAAGTTCGCCATCGGTCCGTCCATAGAGGACGGGTTCTACTACGATTTCGATCTGCCTCGTCCTCTGACGCCCGAGGATCTGGAAACCATCGAAGGTCGCATGAAAGAGATCATCAAGGCGCGCTACCCGTTTGAACGGAAGGAGATCTCGCGCTCAGAGGCAGAGGAGATGTTCGCGGACCAGCCCTACAAGCTGGAACTCATCGCGGACATGCCCGAGGATGAGGTGATATCCATCTATGCGCAGGGCGAGTTCACCGACCTGTGCCGGGGCCCGCATGTGGACAACACCGAGCAGGTGAATCCTGGCGCCTTCAAGCTGCTGAAGGTGGCAGGGGCCTACTGGAGAGGTGACGAGAAGCGCCCGATGCTACAGCGGATCTATGGCACGGTCTGGTCTGCCGCTGACGACCTCCAAGCCTACCTGGAGAAACTGGAGGAATTGGAGAAGCGAGATCACCGACGGTTGGGAAAGGAGTTGGACCTCTACAGCGTCCACGAGGAGGCCGGAGCGGGGTTGGTGCACTGGCATCCTAAGGGCGGGATGATTCGCACCGTGATCGAGGACTTCTGGAGGAAGGAGCACTACAAGGCCGGGTACGACGTCGTCTACACCCCCCATATCGGGCGTGCCCAGCTATGGGAGGATAGTGGCCATCTAGATTTCTATCGGGAGTTGATGTACTCCCCGATGGACATTGAGGGCCAGGAGTATTTCATCAAGCCCATGAACTGCCCCTTCCACATCATGATCTATAAGAGCAGGCTGCGCAGCTACCGGGAGTTGCCGCTACGATGGGCAGAGCTGGGCACAGTGTACCGTTTCGAGCGCAGCGGGGTCCTGCACGGGCTGATGCGGGTCCGTGGCTTCACCCAGGATGACGCCCATGTCTTCTGCGCTCCGGATCAGATAGATGAGGAGATCAGCCGCGTTCTGTCTTTCAGCCTCTTCATCTGGCGTAGCTTCGGCTTCGCCGAGTACAAGGTCTACCTATCCACGCGTCCGGAGAAGTACGTCGGCGAGCCGGAAAGGTGGGCGCAGGCGGAGGAGGCGCTGCGTCGCGCACTTGATAAAGAGGGGCTGCCCTACGAGGTGGACGAAGGTGCGGGGGCCTTTTACGGGCCGAAGATAGACATCAGCATCAAAGACGCCTTGGGGAGGCTCTGGCAGTGCACCACCATCCAGGTCGACTTCAACTTGCCGGAACGGTTCGACATGACCTTTGTGGGCGAAGATGGTCACGAGGCACCCCCGTACATGGTGCACCGGGCGCTGCTCGGATCCCTGGAACGGTTCTTGGGCATCCTGATCGAGCACTACGGCGGTGCCTTCCCGGTGTGGCTGTCACCGGTCCAGGCGATATTGATCCCCATCACTGACCGCCACGTAGAATACGCCAGGCACGTGGAGGTCCAGCTGCGCGCCGCCGGGTTGCGCACGGAGGTGGATTCGCGCAGGGAAAGAATGCAGGCCAAGATTCGGGATGCCCAGTTGCAGAAGGTGCCGTACATGCTGGTGGTTGGAGATCGGGAGATGGAAGCCGGCGCGGTAGCGGTGCGTCTCAGGACCGAGGAAGACCTGGGAGCGCGGTCGGTGGAGGATTTCATCGCCATGGCCCAGGAGGCCATTGTGGAGAAGAGGTTGAACTGAAGGCGTGCGGTGG
>CAYGQI010000346.1:0-1778 GCA_964351925.1 uncultured Anaerolineales bacterium
GTCGGGTACGATGGTCCGTGCCCTGGCGGCACGCACCGCTACTTCTTCAAGCTCTACGCGCTCGATGCCGTCCTTGACCTGCGGGCGGAGGCCACTAAGGCTGACCTGCTGGTGGCGATGGAAGGCCACGTGCTGGGCGAGGCGGAGTTCACGGGGGTTTTCACGCCGTAGGCGTGAGCGGCTTCGACATCGAGGTTGGTGCGTCAAGCTAGCAGGTCTGGATGCGAGGTAGGGAGCCCTTGGTTTTTCGTTTATTGACACTGAGCCCCAATCTGGCTATAATCTAGCCAGAATGAGACGCGAGATCCTATTCGCTCCGGAAGCGATTGAGGACCTCAAGAGGCTAACGGCACGAGATCGTTCGATCATCCGTGATGCGATGGAGAGGCACCTGAGGCACCAGGCTGGAAAAATCAGCGGAAGTCGCATCAAACGCTTGCGAGGTCTCAGTCAACCGCAGTACCGTCTTCGGGTGGAGGGGTTTCGGGTATTCTATGACGTGACCGGTGACGTCGTGGAGGTACTGGCCGTGGTGCCCAAGTCAGGGACGGCGGCTTGGCTGGAGGAAACAGGAGAGGCAGAGCAATGAAGAAGGTGAAGCTGTCAGAAGTGAAAGATCGGTTCTCGGAATACTTGCGAATAGCAGAAGACGAGGAAGTCATCGTCACCCGCCACGGAAAGCCAGCCGGCCTGCTGGTGGGATTCGCCACGGAGGACGACTGGATCGACTACAGATTGGATCACGACCCTCTGTTTGTCAGGCGCATCGCAGAAGCGAGGGCAAGTTTACGAGAGGGCAAGGGGGTTCGGATCGAAGACTTGCCGAGATGATACACAGCGACCCTTCTTGCTGCCATGAGCAGCAGGCCGACGTGGCACGGGCTGCACCCCTGCCTAGACGAACAAACCTGACCAATAGACGAACCCCGTTCGCTTTTTGGCCCATTCTCCCGATGCCATCCACTCTCAGGGTGTTTTTCATCTTGGCGCCGGCGGAATGGACCGGGGCTGACGTGCTGGCGGCGATGGAATGGCACGTGCTGGGCGAGGCGGAACTGACTGGACTTTACAGCCCCCAGCCGTGACCGGCGGTGTCTCAACGCCGTGCTCCAGCTCGACCCCGAGAACGAGCCTGCAGCCCGCGCAGAATACCCACATCCTGGTAACTACTGGTTACCAATCTCTCGCCTTCTGTGGTAGCATTGTGCCAGGAATGGACGAGGGCATGACGTCATGGCCACCATCGGACAAGTGGTACGTCGACTGCGCCAGGCCAAGAATATCACTCAGCATCAGTTGGAGGAGCTCACCCAGGGCACGGTATCGCGCGGATACCTAGCCAACCTGGAAAAGGGCAAGATCAGGATGCCCTCCGAGCAGAGACTCGAGGCTCTCGCGCAGGCCCTCAACGTGACCAAGAGATACGTCCTCGAACAGGCCGGGATGATCGAGCCCGTGGACCTCGCGGACCCGTACATCGTCGAGCTTGCCGATGTGTTTGCCCACCTCACCGAGGAGGAGAAGGAGGAGATACTCGCCGCGGCGAGATGGAAGGCCGAAAGAAAGAGAGGTCATCAGGCTTGAAGTGTCCGGGGAGTGGCTTAGGACGAAGGCAAAGTGACAAGTCGGCTGATGATGCCCTAACAAGGCTACTGCACTTCGAGGTGCCCCGATCGACGAAAGGAAGGGCTAGCGATGAGGAAGGCGACAGCAGCAATCATCATAGTGGGAGTACTGCTGGCTGCATGTGGATCACCGGGTCCCGCACCGACGCCGAC
>CAYGQI010000347.1:0-1774 GCA_964351925.1 uncultured Anaerolineales bacterium
CTACTCTTGGTGTGCATCGTACCGATGGAGTTCTCCGCGGGCGAACTGGTGGCGCTCCGGCCCATGGGCGTGCTCACCTGTGGAGGCATGGGCAACCGTGGGCACAGGTTGCGTAGCCCACGGCCAGAACCCGCAGTGGGACTGGCTTGTGGTGGACGTGATTCCGACATCCTGGAACGGGCAACCGCTGGCGGCAAGGCCACCAGGAAACGATTGCATCTCAACAAGGGCACTGACCGGGCCGTACACCTCTGCCTGGCGACGGCTGGAGATGTAGGCTTGTCCCAAGGGGTAGATGAGCGCGCAAAGCGATACCGCAATACACACCAACAGGGCAGTCGAGGCCCGACGGTGCAGGGTGGTCACGCGCGCTGATCTGACGTCGAAGAGGATGAGTCCGTATTCCAAGCTCAAGGCGATGATGAGCAGAGTGCGGAGGAGGACCGTCGTCACCAGCAGCCACCTTTCGTCCGGCAGCATCACGAAGTAGACCGTGGCCTCCAGAAAGTTCATCACATCCAGCAGGATGAGGTACGAGATTCCCTTGAGGCTTGGCAGCAAGAGCACCGCGAAGGGGATGAGTTGGACGATGAACTGGGGGCTGTATCCCTTGCTGTACAACGTGAACAGGTTGATGGTGAGACCCGATAGGGCCACTGTACTGAGCTTCTGAGCGTATGGGACGCGGCGAGTGTATAGCCACAGCAGGACAAGGGCGAAAACGGCAGTGATCACAGGCCACGGCAGTGCTGAGGGGTGGCTGGCAAAGTCACTGGGCACCGTCAAACGATCCGCGGTCACCACCCCGTAGGAGTAGTACCCATCCAGCAAGGCCCAGACCGTCTCCCAAGAGGAGCGTCCCACCAGGTTGGCGAAGAAGGCCCACAGGAACTGTGCGTTGATCCACAGAAACGGCAGGGCGATTACGAACGCGCTTGTGCACAGGCCGATGAGGAAGAGCGCCTTGCGGCGTGCACCTTCCAGAACCCTGAGGCCTACCGGCGCCACGAGCACGGGGATCACCTTCACCCAGAGCCCCACGCCGCCCGTGATGCCGGCCAGGAGGGGCCTGCCTCTCAGCAACAGATAGAGCCCTAGAAGCAAGAAGAAGAGGGAGACCGAGTCGTTCCAGCCGCTCCAGACGTAGACGGGCGCGAATAGACAGGCGTAGATGAGGGCGCACTTCAGTGCCTTGTTCCTGTCGTACAGCTCCCTGCCCATGAGGTAGACCAGAACGAAGTTGCCGACCTCGAAGGGCAGGAAAGACATGCCGAGAAGAGTGTTGTACCACAGCCGAGGGTCGGTCCACTGTGGGATCGCCGAGCTTAGGCGATAGATGCCCACCACCCACCAGGCGAAGAGTGGAGGCCATTCCAGCCAGTAGTGGAGGAAGGGATAGAGGCCTCTGTCGGACCATTGGGCGAAGGGAAGATAGCTGGTGTTGTAGTCGGAGTAGTCGGCGATGAATCCACCAGGCCTGTACAGCAGCAAGGTCATCAAGCGGAAGGCCACGAAGAGGACAGCAAACAAGACGAAGTCGCTGTGTTCGTGATAGACTTTGCGTGCTGCTTGCAGCATCGGCACCTCTGTCCCTCGCCCTTGAGTACCTACGGGAGTAGCACGTCGCGCGCCACGCGGACCAGCGTTGGCGCGTGGAGGAGCATATTGGAGTAGGAGACGTTGGCCATGGGGCAGTAGCACTCGCCAGCGGCGATACTACGCCTTGCTGCCTCGGCTGCCTCACCCACCCAGATGGGCCCAAGATCGTAGTTCG
>CAYGQI010000348.1:0-1766 GCA_964351925.1 uncultured Anaerolineales bacterium
TCTTTCTAGGCCAGTCTCACACGCGGGTCCAAGGCAGCATAGATCAGGTCGATGGCGATGTTCAAGACCACAATCATCAGGGCTACCACGAACACGTCCGCTTGAATCAAGGTCAGGTCACGGCGCTCGATGGCCTGCATTGCCAGCTGGCCAAAGCCGGGCCAGGCGAAGACCGTTTCTACCACGATGGTATAGCCGGCCAGCATGCGCGTCAACTCCCACGCCGCGAGGGTCACGATGGGGATGCTGGCATTCTTCAGGGCGTGGGACATAATGACGTTGCGTTCTGTTAGGCCCTTCGCCCTGGCCGTCATCATATACGTGCGGTGCATCTCGTCCATCATGCTGCTCCTGACAATCTGGGTGATCCTTCCCCAGGGGCGAGCAGCCAGGGCGATGGCGGGCAGCGCCAGATGCTTCCAGGTGCCGTACCCAGACGTATAGAAGAGACGCAGGGCGACTGCGAAGACGAGAATCATCATCAAGCCCAACCAGAAGTCGGGGATGCAGACTCCGATCAGGGAGAAACTGGTAGTGGCCTTGTCCAGCCACGATCGCGGTCGCAGGGCGGCGAGTATGCCCAAGGGCAATGAAGCTGCCACGGCGATGACAATCGCGGTTGAGCATAGAAGCAAGGTGGCTGGCATTCGTTCGAGGACCAGTTGCATGGCATCGGTCCGTTGCCAGAGAGAATCGCCGAAATCACCCCTGATTGCATTCTTGCCCCAGTTCCAGAACTGGACCCACAGCGGGTCGTTGAAGCCCATCTTGTCGCGAAAGGCCTCCACTTGTTCCTCGGTGGCCTCAAGGGGCAGCATCATCCTGGCCGGGTCCCCTATGGCTCGAGTGACCACGAACACTATCATGGACACGCCAACGATGACCAGTATAGACTGTAGCAGACGTCGGATGAGGTAGGCAGCCATCTCGCGCCCCCCTTGCTTGGCTCTTGGGGCGGGACCCACGCGGGTCCCGCCCCAAGGCAGATGTGCACTCTACTCGGCCAGGGTCATGTCCTTGACCAGGATGCGTCCATCGATGCGAGGCTGCCACTCGAGGCGTTGGCTCATGCCGTAGATGTCATCCAGATTCAGCAAGAATACGCAAGCTGCCTCATCGTAGATGATCTGCACGGCCTGGTGATACATGTCCTCTCGCGCTGCCGCGTCCGTCTCCGTCCTGGCTTCATTGACCAGACGATCGACTTCGGCGTTGGCGTAGGCTGCCTGACTTCCTTCCGACGTGAACAGCACCGATAGGGTGCGGTCGGCATCGAACAGGCTGTTGTCGTGCGAGGAGTACTGGAGATCCGGCGCCGCCTCGGCCCCAGCGAAGAGCAGGTCTAGCCACTGCGACCACTCGGCGATATTGACCTCGATGTTGAGGCCTACGGCCTCCAGTTGCGCCGCCAGAGCCTCCACCAGCTCCTTGTCCTTCAGCCAGCGTCCGGACTCGCCGACGAACTCGAGGGTCGCCCCCTCAGCTCCGGCCTCCTGCAACAGCTCCCGGGCCTTGTCCGGGTCGTAGGGGTAGGCCTTGACATTGGGGTTGTAGCCGAAGTGACCGGGGGTGAGGATCTGCCCCTCGGCTATCGCTGCATACCCGCTATAGAGGGCATCGCGCAGCGCTTCCTTGTCGATGGCGTAGTTCAGAGCCTGCCGGACGCGGACGTCGTTCAAGGGCTCCACGTTGGTGTTGATCCTGATCCACGGAAACTCGATGCCGTGAACTGAGGCCGATTTCGGCACCTGGTCCAGGTATTCGGG
>CAYGQI010000349.1:0-1754 GCA_964351925.1 uncultured Anaerolineales bacterium
AGGATCTTCACCCCGTGGCGTTTGGCGTCGCCCACCACCACCGCCGGGCTGTAGAAGCCCATGGGCTGGGCGTTCAACAGGGCGCAGAAGAACTCGGCGGGGTAGTAGGCCTTGAGATAGAGGGTCTCGTAGGCGGTCCTGGCGAAGGCGGCGGCGTGGCTCTTGCAGAAGCCGAACTCGGCGAAGCCCGCCAACTGGTCGAAGACCGCCTGGGCCGCGTCCTCGTCCAGCCCTTTGGCCAGGGCGCCCTCCACGAAGCGCCCCCTCAGCTTCTCCATAGCCTCGTGGGAGCGGCTGCGGCTGATGGCCCGGCGCAGCAGGTCCGCCTCCCCGGGGGTGAAGCCGGCGATAAGCATGGCCACCTTCAGGATCTGCTCCTGGAAGATGATCACCCCCATGGTCTCCCCCAGGGCCGGCTCCAGGGCGGGATGGACGTAGGTCACCTCCTCCAGCCCCGCTCGGCGCCGCAGGTAGGGATGGACCATGTTGCCCTGTAGAGGCCCCGGCCTGATCAGGGCCACCTCCACCACGATGTCCTCAAAGGTCTGGGGCCGCATACGGGGCAGCGTCTGGGCCTGGGCGCGGCTCTCCACCTGGAAGGTGCCGATGGTGTCCGCCCGGCAGAGCATGTCGTAGACCACGGGGTCGTCCAGGGGGATGTTCTCCAGGTCCAACTCCACACCTCTGTGCTCCTCGATTTTCTCCAGCGCCTCGTAGATCAGGGAGAGGGTGCGCAGGGCCAGGAGGTCGATCTTGATCAAGCCCAGGTCCTCCACGTCGTCCTTGTTGAACTGCACCACCACCCGCCCGGGCATGGTGGCCCGCTCCAGGGGGGCGATCTCCACCAGGGGCCTGGCGGTGATGATCATCCCGCCCACGTGGATGCTCAGGTGGCGGGGGAAGGAGTCGATCTCCCGACAAAGCTCGAGCAGTTGCCGCCAGGGAAGGTGGGTTGTCTTCTCGGCGAGGCCGTTCACCATTTGCAGCTCTTCTTCCACCTGGGAGGCCCTCCTGGTGTCCAGGGCCTTGGCCACCTGGTCCAGCAGGGGCAGGGGGAAGCCCAGCGCCTTGCCCACGTCCCGCACGGCGCTCCGGGCGCGGAAGGTGACCACGTTGCTGACCATGGCCGTGTGTTCCTCGCCGTACTTGTCGTAGACGTACTGGATCACCTCCTCCCGGTGGTCGGTGGAGAAGTCCACGTCGATGTCGGGCATGGTGTTGGCCTCCTCACTGAGGAAGCGCTCGAAGAGGAGGTTGTGGGCGATGGCGTCCACCCTGGTGATATCCAGCACGTAGGCCACCAGGGAGTTGGCGGCGGAGCCTCGGCCCTGGGCGGGTATGCCCCTTTCGTGGGCGTAGCGGCAGATATCCCACACGATCAGGAAGTACTCTTCCAGCCCCGTGCGCCCGATGACCTCCAGTTCGTGGTCCATCTGGCTGAGGACCCTTTCCGTAACGGGTTTGTACTTCCTCTCCACCCCCTGGAGGCAGAGACGCCGCAGGTAGCTCCCGGCCTTCTCCCCGGGAGGCAGCTCGAAGGGGGGCAGGCGGTGGGCGGAGAAGTTGAGATCCACCACGCACCGTTCGGCGATGGCCCTGGTGTTGGCCAAGGCCTGGGGCAGGTGGGAGAAGAGATCCTCCATCTCCTCGGGGGACTTGAGGTAGTACTCCGAGTTGGCCCGCAGGAGACTCCCCGCCTCGTCCAGGGTGGTGTGGTTGGCGATGCAGGTCAGCACGTCGTGGAGGCGGTGTCC
>CAYGQI010000350.1:0-1751 GCA_964351925.1 uncultured Anaerolineales bacterium
TTGCTGGCGACGTGGTCGTCGTGGGCAACGCAGGAGAGAACCTGGGCAACTACCTCATCAGAGGCAATATCTATGTCGGCGGGGAATGGGCGAGCCTGGGCCACAACTGCGCCGTGGTAGACGCGGAAAGTGGCGATATCAGGATGGTGGAAAACTGGCTGCAAGAGTTCGGACTAAACGCCGATGCCAAGGCCTTCCGGAAGATCACACCCTTGTCTGACAAACCGTTCTATTCTCACTAGGAGGCAGCATTATGTCCACAGTAGGTGCTTTCTGTGTCACGCTAAACGAGAATCAATGCATCAACTCCCGCATGCCCGGCAAGTGTGCCACCTGCGTGGAGATCTGTCCATACGGGGTCTACGGCCTGAACGAAGACAACGAGGTGCGCATACAGAATTACAATGCGTGCGTCGGCTGCCGGATCTGTGCGGAATTCTGCCCGGAGAATGCCATTCGCATCAATCCAGCCGAGTCGGAGCTGGTCTCCAGATACCCCTGGACCCTGGGCACGATTGAGGAGATACATCACAAGGCCCTGACCGGGGGCTACGGGATGCGAGGCTTCGGCACCATGGGCGGCCCCACTCCGCACTTTGACACCATTGTGGTCGTCCCGTCGCAACTGGCCTCGCCGGCACCAAGGGACAAGTACCGGGAAGAGTGCAACATGGAGGTAGTGATCGGCGAGGAGACCTGTGAGAAGCCGATCAGACTGCGATACCCGTTCATCTTCCCGGCCATGTCGTACGGTGCCTTGTCCCGGGAGGCCAAGCTGGCGCTGGCCATCGCAGTGGCTAAGACGGGGATCATGACCAACACGGGCGAAGGCGGCGTGGTGGAGGAGGAACCCTACTACGCCAACGGCTATGAGAGGCCAGACCGAAAGCGAAAGATCTGGGAGCCGGGAGGCTACCTGGTTGTGCAGTGGTCCACAGGCCGGTGGGGCGTGTCTGCCGACTACGTGAACGCTGGGGATGCCGTGGAGGTCAAGATAGGCCAGGGGGCGAAACCGGGGATGGGAGGTCACCTGCTGGGGGACAAGGTCACCGAGGAGATAGCAGCTATCCGAGGGATTCCCGTGGGTAGTGACGCCCTGTCGCCCTGTAGATACTACGATGTGGTGGGGCCAGAGGACATCAAGAAGCAGGTGGAGTTGCTGAGGGACATCACCAACTACGAGAAGCCCATCCTGATGAAGCTGGGGCCCAGCCGGCCATATGAGGACGTCAAAGCGGCGGCCCTGGCGGGAGTTGATGCCATCTCCATCGACGGGCTGGTCGGAGGTACAGGATGCTCCCCCGAGGTTGTGACCCAGGGGGTGGGAATACCTACCATCGCCTTGATCGGGCCCGCGGCGAGGGCGCTTAAGGACCTGGGGCTACATCGCAAGGTAAAGCTCTTCGCGCTGGGTGGGATGAGGAATGGGCTGGATGCTTACAAGGCGATGGCCATGGGCGCCGACGGCGTGGGCTTTGGCACGGCCGCTGAGATCGCCATGGGCTGCCGGGGTTGTATGGCCTGCCACCAGGGCAACTGCCCCTACGGTATTACCTCCCAACATCCCAAGATGAGGGAGCGGCTTGTCCCGGAGGAGATCGGACAGCGTTTGGCCAACTTCATCAACGCCTCGGCAGAGGAAGTGAAGATCCTGACCATGCTCTCTGGGCACTCGGATATCAGAGAGCTGAGTGAAGAGGATCTGCGGGCCCTGGATGTGAACACAGCAGCGATAACGGGTCTGAAGCTGG
>CAYGQI010000351.1:0-1744 GCA_964351925.1 uncultured Anaerolineales bacterium
CTCAACCCTGTGTACAGAATTGAAGAACAGATAGTCGAGGCCATTCAGCTCCACGAATCGAACATTAAGAAAAAGGAAGCAAGAGAAAGAGTGGGAAAACTGCTGGAAATGGTTGGAGTTGACAAGTCCAGAGCAAGAAACTATCCTCACGAGTTCAGCGGAGGCATGAGACAGCGTGCCATGATTGCAATGGCTCTTTCATCTAACCCTGACATTGTCATCGCCGACGAGCCAGGAACAGCGTTAGACGTGATCGTTCAGGCTCAGGTTCTGAAGCTGCTTGACGAACTCAAGAAAAGACTCAACTTGGCTCTTCTGATGATTACGCATGACCTTTCGCTTGTCGCTGAGGTCTGTGAGAAGCTTGCTGTCATGTATGCTGGTAACATGGCGGAGTATGGGAACGTTGTGAACCTGTTTAAGAAGCCTCTTCATCCATACACTCAAGACTTGATTGGCGCCTTCCCAAACATACACTCTGCAAAAAGACTGATGATCTCAATTCCAGGCTCTCCACCTGACTTGCTCTCTCCGCCTCCCGGTTGCAGGTTCCATCCGCGATGCAAATATGCCATGGACGTATGCAAGAAGGAAAGGCCTGAACTCAAGAAGGTAGCAGAGAACCATTACGTTGCATGCCACTTGGCGACAAGGTGATATGATGGAAAAGAAAGACGTAGTTGTGAAAGCTGAAAACTTGAAGAAATGGTTCCCAGTCAAGTTAAGCTTTATCAGGACCCTCGTGTCCAGAAGACAACTGTTTGTCCACGCAGTAGACGGTGTAAGCCTTGAAATAAAGAGAGGAGAGATCCTCGGGCTTGCCGGAGAAAGCGGAAGCGGCAAAACTACCACAGGCAGACTACTCTTACGACTGATTGAGCCTACTGACGGAACAGTCTATTTTGAAGGAACAGAGACCACTCACCTGAACGATACGCAAATGAGGCCACTGAGACGACAAATGCAGATAGTGTTTCAAGATCCGTACGAGTCTCTCAACCCAAGAATGACGGTCGGCGACATCGTAGCTGAACCTCTGAGAGTACTTAACGTGGTGAAGGACGACGACGAGCTCCAGAAAAGAGTGAAGGTAACCCTTGAAGACGTCGAGTTAATTCCTGCTGACGAATTCTTTTTCAGATACCCACACGAGCTCAGTGGCGGGCAAAGGCAGAGAGTAGCAGTTGCCAGAGCATTTGCGCTAAACCCACGATTCATAGTCGCAGACGAGCCGGTTTCAATGCTCGACGTTTCAATCAGAGCAGAGATCCTCAACCTGATGAAGAGCCTCGTGGATAAGTACAAGACGTCATTCCTGTACATTACGCACGATTTGGCTTTGGCCAGACACATGTGTGACAACATCGGCGTCATGTATCTAGGCAAAATGATGGAAACGGGCACTGCAGAGCAAGTCATCTTCGAACCGCTACACCCTTACACCAGAGCCTTAATCGCTGCAGTACCTACTCCAGACCCGACGGCCAAGCGAATCGAAGTTGTCATCAAAGGCGAAATCCCGAGTCCAGTAAACCCGCCTTCAGGATGTAGATTCCACACTCGCTGTCCATCATACATTGGAGACATCTGCCGCAAGGTAGAGCCTCAGCTGACTGATTATGGGAATAAGCACATGGTGGCATGCCATCTTTATGGCGGAAAGAAGTAACAACGCCGCTTCTCTCTCAGCTTAGGAGCTACTGACCTTCCAGCAGTCCTGAATCAAGAACTATCTTTTTCTCTT
>CAYGQI010000352.1:0-1740 GCA_964351925.1 uncultured Anaerolineales bacterium
CACCCACTCGTTTCTGGCAACGGGTGCTGGGCAAAATGGCCCGTACTCTGGAAGATGCCGAATTGAAAGAGTGGGTCGGCGCGGTGAGGGATCAGGAAGGGATAGAGCTCTTTGACCTGGAAGACCTTTTCGATCTCGTGGCGGACAAGCGACTGCGAGTGGTTCTGCTGTTCGATGAGTTTGAATACATCACCCAAAGTCCCAACTTCACCATAGACTTCTTCGCTGGCCTGAGGGCCCTGGCCATTCACCACCCCATCGCGCTCATTACTTCCACTCGTCGAGAGTTGGTGGAACTATGCCACTCCAACGAGATAAAGGGCAGCCCCTTCTTCAACATCTTCAGCAGTGTGGTGCTCAAGCCGATGAGCGCCGAGGAGGTGGATGAACTGCTAGCTGGCTTGCTGGCCGATGCACCGTTCCCCCTCACTATCGAGGAACGTGACTACCTACACCACCTGGCCGGATGTCAGCCGATGTTCGTACAGATGGCAGGCTACTACCTGTACGAAGGTCACCAGGGAGGGTATGAAGGCGAGGCTCTATATCAGTTCGTGGAAGAGAGCTTCGCCCAGCAGGCCGATCCTCATTTCAACTACCAATGGAATCATTCCACAGAAAGTGAGAAGATCACCCTGCTGGCTATGCTAGCGCTGAACCGAGCGAAGAAAGAGAAAGAACTTGCTCCCGACGCCGAGCAACTCTCGAAGCTCCATCCCAGGGCGAAGCACGACCTGCGCGACTTGACGACCCGGGGGCTGGTGGTCGAAGATGGTGGGCGCTACGCCCTCTGTTCTCCTGTCTTCGCCGACTGGATCGTTCACGAGATCACGGCCGCTGCAGGCGAGAAAGAGGGAGAGCAAAGCGCCGAGGCATGGCTACGAGGTCATGAGGAGGTCGATAAGGGGCTGGGCGACAAGGTGAAATCCATCCTGCCCGGGTTCAACAAGAAGTACTGGCCCATCATGGGCGCTTTCGTCAAAGAGCTCTCACTGAAGCTGATGGTGGATGAGGTAGTCCATCTGACCACCCTGCTGCTCACGCGATAACCCGACCACCGCTACCCCAGATACCCCAAACCCCTCAGGCGGTCCTTGATCTCCTCCTCCGCTTCCTCTGTGTACGCGGTCTCGTGCAACTCCCTGGACGAGCCTTCTTCGCTCTGGAGGAGAGTGACCTGGTTTCTGAACTCCTCGGTGAATACCTCTGAAAGCACCCTGCCGTCCATGTCCTGAGGGACGGGGCACTCCATCGCATAGAGTACCGTCGGGGCCAGGTCCTGGATGCCCGCGCCCTCTATGGTGGCCCCCTTCTTGACTCCCTTGCCGGTCATGATCAGCAATCCATCGTCGCGGTGCATGCCGGAGTATCTGTAGACCGTATCCACCGTGATGTTGGAGCCAAAGTCGGCCAACCCGAAGAAGATGTTCCTCTCATCCCGCGGACGAAGGATAAGGTCGGGCGCCCGATCCAGGTAGGGTCCCTGGTATATGTCTTCTCTTTTGAGAATCTCACCAATGAGGGGCTCGCCTGTGCGCGGGTGCACGAAGTCCTGAGCGAGGCGTATGATTTCCTCACGCACTGCTTCGTACTCGCGGCCGGGCTCTACGATGCCTTCCGGCTCCCTGCCTCGCACGTTGAGGTAGATCGAGCCCAAGTGCCGACCGAACGAGTAGGCCTTGGAGCGGGACCAGTCCACATCCAGGAAGGACAGAAAGACCAGCTTCATCAAGTAGTCCA
>CAYGQI010000353.1:0-1732 GCA_964351925.1 uncultured Anaerolineales bacterium
AGTAAGGTGATCGAGGCGCGGGGGCGGGCGCTGGACATCATCAAGATGCTGGGCGGCAGGCCGGTACATCCCATCTGCGCTATTCCCGGCGGTATGAGCAAGCCTATGACTGAGGAGGAGCGAGCCGGAGTGGAGGAGAGCGCTCGTTGGCTGCTCGATTTTGCCCAGTTTACCATTCAGCTCTTCAACGACCTTGTCCTGGGCAACAAGCAGTACGTAGACCTGATCCTCAGCGATCCGTTTACCCTGCCCACCTACTACATGGGCCTGGTGGATGACCACAACAAGGTGAACTTCTACGACGGTCTGGTGCGGGTCGTGGATCCCGAGGGGGCAGAGTTGGTCAAATACGCTCCCGCCGAGTACCTGGACAACGTGGCGGAGCGGGTGGAGCCATGGACCTACGTCAAGATCCCGTATCTGAAGAACGTCGGCTGGAAGGGCTTTGTAGGGGGCAAGGACAGTGGGGTGTACCAGGCCACTCCGTTGTCGCGTCTCAACGCGGCGGATGGTATGGCTACCCCGCTGGCCCAGGCCGAATATGACCGCATGTACCAGACGCTCGGCGGCAAGCCTGTCCATCAAGTCCTGGCCACCCACTGGGCCCGAATAATCGAGCTTCTTTATGCTGCCGAGAGGTTGCTAGAGCTGGCAACGGATGCTGAGATCACCGATCGAAACGTACGCACCATCCCCACCGCGACCCCGACGGAGGGGGTGGGCATCGTGGAGGCACCCCGCGGAACGCTGACCCATCACTACGTCACAGATGAGCGGGGTCTCGTGGTCAAGTGTAATCTCATTGTGGGCACCACCAACAACATCGCCCCCATCTCGACTTGCATCAGGCAAGCAGCACAGGGGTTGATCAAGAAGGGTGAGGTGATCAGCGAAGGGCTGCTCAACATGGTGGAGATGGCCTTCCGGGCGTATGATCCCTGCATGAGCTGTGCCACCCATGCCCTGCCAGGGTCTTTGCCTCTGGAGGTGAGAATCCTGGATAGCGCCGGCCAGTTGGTGGAGCGATTGAGCCAGGGCCTCGATTGAGCTGGTTCTCAACCCGCGTCCTGAAATCTGACCTTGTTCTGCCACGCCGTCACCCATAGTGACGGCGTGCTTCACTCTCTGGCCCGCGGCGGGAATACGCAGTTGAAGATACTCGTTCTAGGCCTGGGTAACCCCATCCTAACCGACGACGCGGTGGGAATCATCGTGGCGGAGGAGGTCAGAAGCCGCCTTGACCGAGAGGACGTGGTCGTGGATCAGGCCAGCGTAGGGGGGCTAGGTCTGCTGGAACTGGTCCTGGGCTACGACAGAGTGATCATCATAGACGCCATCCAGACCGCAGCGGGCCAGCCAGGCCAGATCCACCGCCTCTCGCCAGATCAGTTCCGGGGGAATCTCCGCGCCGCTTCCCCTCATGACCTCACTCTTGCCACCGCCCTGGAGCTGGGACGCCGACTGCGCAAGGATATCCCCAAGGAGATCGTGATTCTTGCCGTCGAAGCTGCAGACACGGAGACTTTCGGGGAGGAACTGACCCCTGCGGTCGCCGCCGCGGTGCCGGAGGTGGTCGAGCTGGTGCTCCAGGAACTGGAGAGACAAGGGAATGGACAGCGGCGACCACGCTGCCCTGCTGCCAGATGAGTCTCGCCGTCCTATTGACTTACGGCTCGATAAGCCAGTCGCCTCGGACTATCTCCTGAAGACCGTGAGCCGTTTCACAGGCTGA
>CAYGQI010000354.1:0-1714 GCA_964351925.1 uncultured Anaerolineales bacterium
CTGTCTCACCTGATTCATTACCTCTGCATTACCCTTGCATTACCTCACATTTCCTGAGAAGGCAGGACGTACCGGGTCTGCTTCCCCTGGCCTACCTTTTGCAGCATTTTCCACTCGACCAAGGCTTGCAAATCCTGATAGGCCGTCTTGTTGGAGACGCCAAAGGCCTGGCGGTATTCGTGGTTGGAGATACTTCCCTGCTCTTGCACGTACTCCAGTGCCTGTCGCTGCCGGTCATTGAGCTTTGCTGTCGCACGGGCCCGCACCTCTTCAGGGGTGGCCAGCCGCCTCTGTTCTATGCCGTTGCGCAGGATCAGCCGCACGGCGCTCGGCTCCTCGATCCACTCGGGCGGTGGCAGCCTTGCTGCGTCCATCTCTTGATACATACGGTCCACACCCTCGCCAATATCCTTGATGTAACGCATCTCCGCCAGCACCCGGGCGATGCGCGGGTTGCGCGAGAAATGATCGTGGCGGATGGTCTCGGCGCTGACAGTGCTGGGGAAGGGGCCGGGGCTGATGATCTCCAGACGGTCGTCAAACATCAACACCTCCACCGGCCGCCCTGTGATGTTGTAGGACCGATGGGCCACAGCATTGGTGATCCCTTCCTGCCACACGAACTCCGGATATTCCGGGGTGACCACGAACTTGCCGCCGGACCCGAAGTGGGAGAACTCGCGGATCAACGTCCCCACCAGAGCGAAGGTTTCGTCCAATAACTTGGGCAACGGCTGCTCAATGGTACGGTCTTTGACGATGTTCATAGCGGCGCCGGTCAGGGCCTGGGTGCCTTCATAGCGCAGGAAGCGGATGCCTGGACGAGGGTGCCAGTGGTCCGGCTTGCGGCCAAAGAGAAGCACGCCAGCCAGGTTGAGGCACAACTCCTTACCGTCTCGTTGCGCCAATTCTCGGGCAACCAGTAAGTCTCGCAGGTCACCCCTAGCTTCAATCATCTGGGCGTAGCGCTTCAGCAGACCCTCGTCCAGGTCGTCGTAGGTCGCACCTTGCGCCAGTTCAGACTCGTAGCAGAACTTCCTGTACCCCCAGTCGCCGGTTCTGGCCGCCGACGCGCAGGTAGACAGTCTTGTGGGTGTTGTTGTGCACGGTACTGGAGCGTGCTACCTGCATTAGCAGGACCTGATCAGGCTCTCCGCGCTCATTGTAGCAGTCCAGGTATCTGGTTTCCACTTTGACGGCTGGTTCGCAATAGTCAAAGGCCGCCCTCAGCAGGCTCTGGACATTGTCGACGTGTCGCCAAATGCCCGTGATTTGTCTGTCCTTCTCGATCCCGATGACGACCAGACCGCCATCGGCGTTGGCAAAGGCGATAAGGATATCGGCCAGGTCCCGCGGATGGATACGGGCGCTCTTGAAGTCCAGCAACTGGCCCTCATCGCTTTCTAAAATGCGCTCGATGGAAGGCTCCTCAAAAACTGTCATCGGTTGTTACCTCTTTTCTGCCTGGTCGCCCCCTTCCCCACGCAGTATGCCCGAAAGTTACACTCCCGGCATACCCTGGCCTCCGGCGGCTGATGCACGGCAAAGTCTTCCGCCAAGATGCGTGCCACCATCTGGTCAAAGTGCGCGCCGGCCTGAGCCACCCGCTCTGGCTCGTAGGGAAAGCACATCAGGGCATCAGTTTTAGCCTGGGCCAACTCACAGCAACAGCATGGCATCGCCGAAGGAGTAAAAGCGGTAGCCCAGGCGCATG
>CAYGQI010000355.1:0-1706 GCA_964351925.1 uncultured Anaerolineales bacterium
CTCCGCGGTGTACTCAGCAATCGCCTCCCGTAGTTCCGGAATGCCCGCTGAAGGACAGTAGTGAGTCTGCCCCTCCCTCAGGGCAGTACCGCCGGTCTCCACGATGTTGGAGGGAGTGTCGAAATCCGGCTCTCCGATCTCCAAGTGTATGATCTCCCTTCCCTGGGCCTCCAGGGCGCGTGCTCTGGCCAGCACCTCGAAAGCCGTCTCGGTGCCGAGGCGACTCATACCCTTTGCGAGTTTCACGATTCATACCTCCTTCGTGAATATGAGTTTCTTGTGCTTCTCTCTGCCTGTGGTATAATCTGGCGAAGCCTGCCCGGCAAGCAGGGGTACGATGACGAAGACTGGCCTGACAGGCGCACATGCACCCAGTTGCGCCGATCCCTGGTCTGCAGCCTTGCGCTCGCACGCGACTCTGCCCATGCAGGAGGTGGCTTGTGCCGAGAAAGCTCTCAGTCATACCGTTTTTATTGACAGCCTTGCTTGGCGTCGCTGCCTGCGGAGGTGGGCAAGAACCGATTCCGACCCCTCCTCCCGCACCAGTCGACAAGATCATCTTCATGGCCGACCACGAAGACAGCGACGACATCTTCATGGTCGGCGCAGATGGCACAGGTCTGATCAATCTCACCAAATCACCGCACGACGATGTAGTATACTCCTGGTCCCCTGATGGACGCCAGATTCTCTTTGTGAGCGACCGCGATGGCAACTCCGAGATCTACGCCATGCACGCCGATGGCAGCTATCCGCACAACGTGAGCAGACATCCGGCCGACGACGGTTTCCCATCCTGGTCCCCGGACGGCCAGAATATCGCCTTCGTCACCAATCGGGATGGCAACTGGGAGATCTATGTCATGGACGCAGATGGTTCAAGCCAGACCAGGCTCACCACAAGCCCGGCGGTTGATGGCCATCCTGCATGGTCGCCAGACTCAAGTCGTCTGGCCTTCGTCTCCCAGCGCGATGGCAACGACGACATCTACGTCATGAATAGCGACGGAACTGATCAGACCCGACTGACCATCCACCCAGCCATGGACACGAAGCCTGCGTGGTCTCCGGACCGAAGCCGAATCGCCTTCGAGTCCGAGCGCGAAGGCAGCGCCGACGTCTACGTGATGAATGCCGACGGCACCGACCAATACAGTCCAGCCCCGAGCGAGGCACCAGACGGAGACCTTGCGTGGTCACCCGACGGGCAGGCCATCGTCTTTTCCTCAGAGCGCGACGGCAACGCCGAGATATACCTGGTCCGGCTTTCCGACAACTCCCTGGCCAATCTCACCAATGGCTCGGGGCAGGACGTACTCCCTTCATGGTCGCCTGATGGTCAGAAGATCGTATTCACATCCCTGCGCGAAGAGAACGCCGACATCTACAGCATGGCCAAAGACGGCAGCAATCTGCAACGGCTCACCGAGCATCCGGGCAGCGAGTGGAAGCCCCTATGGGTACCCTAGCCGAGAGTGCCCTCGTGCAGCCCTTGATAAATGGCGAGCAGCTTCTCTCCCGCCGCCTGCCACGTGAACTGGGATACCCTGGACAGCCCCTTCCTCACCAAGTCCTCTCGCAGGCCGGGGTCAGCCAACACCATGGCTATCGCCTCTGCTAGAGCCTCTGGATCCTGAGCTGGCACCATCAATCCGGCTTCTCCAACCACCTCCGGCAATGACGAGCTGTCGGAGGTGATCACAGGA
>CAYGQI010000356.1:0-1704 GCA_964351925.1 uncultured Anaerolineales bacterium
TGGAAGGACTTCTGGTCGACGAGCCATTGGTGTTGGACCTGTACCTGAAATACCTCTACAATGGAAGGGTCCGTGATGGCAGGTTTCTGCCGCGTACCTCGGGTCTCCCACGGGGTGGCATACTGACCCCGTTCTTGGCCAACCTGTATCTGACACCTCTCGATGACGCCATGGCGGGTGAGGGGTTTCACTACACCAGGTACGCTGATGACATCATCGTCCTCGCCGAGACGGAGCAGCGCGCTCGACAAGTCCTCGAGCGCATAGACCAGCTATCCGGCAAACTGGACTTGATCCAAAGCCCGGAGAAGCGCAAGATTCTACCCCCCGGAGAGGGGTTCGAGTTCCTGGGCTACCAGATCAAGGGGTCCGAGGTGTCGATCAGGCCGTATGCCATCAACTCTCTGAAGAGACGCATCCGAAGAGTCACGGACAAGCGGAAGTACCCGCAGCTGGATGCGAAGAGCCTATCCACGGAAGAAGGGAGAGCGGCGCTTCAATCGATCATCGCCAGGGTGAACCGCACCTACGTCTACAGGGGAGGGAGCGACTGGGCCAGGCATTTCTGTCGGTGCTCCAGCGACCGCCAACTTCGCGAGCTCGATAGCTGGATCGCCGATCGCCTCAGGATGGCGGTGACCAAGAGGTGGGCCACCAAGAACCGTCGATTCATACCCTACCGGCTGCTAAGAGAGTTGGGCTGGCAACCACTGGTGCCCCTCTACTACCGATGGCGACGAGAGGTATGGAGACAAGGAGCACGTAGTTCACAGCCCCTGCTGCCAGATATGGGCTAGAGCCCATGTACCTCGCCAGTTCTGGGCCAGGATGCGTGTTTGCCCTCGGGTACGGGTGCGTCCTGGTGGGGGAGCTGCGGCAATTTCATTGCCAAAGGACACCAAGGTGTCTGCTGGCAGCAGGGGCTGTTCTTACTCTCCTGGACTCGTCGTTGCACTGTGTGGCAGGACAGGCTAGGGGGCTGGCGCCTCTTGACACCTCGGGCAGATGTACGTGCCTCGACCCCCGACCACAATCCGCTCGATATCCGTCCCACAGCGAGGGCACGGCTCTCCAGCCCGCCCGGAGACCAGCAGCCGTTCCTGCTGACTGCCCTGGCTCCCATCGGGACGCACGTAGTCGGAGCGGCTCGTGCCCTGATGGGCTATGGCCTCCAGAAGGACCCCCCTGATGGCCTCATAGAGACGACCCAATTCCTTGGCATTCAGACTGTCTGCCCTCCGCCGGGGATGAATGCTCGCCAGAAACAGAGCCTCGTCCACGTAGATGTTGCCCAGACCGGCGAGGAAGCGCTGGTTCAGCAGAAGCGGCTTGATCATGCCTCGGCGGTTCTCGAAGAGACGGCCAAACGCTTGAAGGTCGAAGCCCTCGCCCAATGGCTCCGGCCCCAGCTGCCCAAGAACCTCCTCAGGGGACTCCGTCAGGTAGAGGCGACCGAACTTGCGGACGTCCGCGAAACGGAGCTCCTTGCCGTTGTCCAGAGCAAGAGCCAGGCGGGCATGAGTCTCCCAAGGGTCCGTGGGCTCTTTGATCAAGAAGCTGCCGGTCATCCTTAGGTGGGCCAGCAGCGACCCCCCTCCGGACAAGCCAAACACCAGGAACTTGCCCCGCCGATCCACCGCCTCTATGCATCGTCCCACGATCTGCTCGCAGAAAGCGTCCGCCGAGGGGCGGTCGACGCACCCC
>CAYGQI010000357.1:0-1684 GCA_964351925.1 uncultured Anaerolineales bacterium
GTGAATCACCGGGGAGGCAGCGGCATACGCCTGCGCCACCCCGGTCATGGAGTTCGTGGCGCCGGGCCCGGCAGTGACCAGGCACACACCCGGCCGACCGGTGAGACGTCCATACGTGTCCGCCATCAGGGCAGCGTTGTTCTCGTGTTTACACACCACAAACCTGATGCCCTCGGCATCGATGAGGGCATCGCAGATCGCATGGATATGCGAGCCAGCCAGGCCAAAGACCGTGTCCACCTTCTCCGAGACCAGTGCCTCCACCACTGCCTGCCCCGCACTTTTCCTTCCCTTTCCCATGATTACCTCTTGGCACGATGTAGCTCACGCCAGGCCACGCCCACTGACGCGAGGGAGATATGTCTTGAGTCGCGCAGTCCAGATAGGGCGACACACACCAAAGATCAGACGGCCCATGTCCCTTCGGCAATCTACAATGACGGTAGCACACTCCGCTGCAGATTGCGAGTTGCGGTGGCCCAACCGATCCGCCATGAACGGTCATGGAGGCCCGAAGCGCCCCGTCTGCCGCGATGGCCGACACCAACAACCTCCCAAGGGGCCCCGTCTCGCGTGCCCGTATGCCAGCAACTCGGTGATGTGCTATACTCTGGCCCAAATCCCGTTGCACAACATGTGCGTCTGCTGCGACTAGTGGGGAGCCTGACGCGGGAGGCATTCCGATGGACATGGTGCTGAAAGGTGGCACTGTTGCCACCGCCACAGATATCTACCTCGCCGATGTGGGCATCCAGGGCGGCAGCATAGCCGTGATCGGACGAGATCTCCGCGGGGATCGGGTCCTTGACGTCAGCGGCAAGTACATCTTCCCAGGTGCGGTCGATCCGCACACGCACCTGGAGTTAGAGTTCATGGACACGGTGTCGTCCGACGACTTCTACACGGGCACAATCGCTGCGGCCTGCGGTGGCACAACCACCATTATCGACTACGCCGAACAAATGCCAGGAGGGACTCTGGGTCAGGCAGTCGAGGTCTGGCGCGCGAAGGCCGATTCCAAGGTGGTCGTAGACTATGGGCTCCACGTCTCCATAACGGATGTTCGACGGGAGGTCCTGGCCGAGATGGAAGACGTGGTGAGGGAAGGTGTCTCGAGCTTCAAGTGCTATCTCGGCTATCCGGAGAGACTCAGGGACGATGAGTTACTCCAGGTGTTTCTCCGAGCCAGGGACATCGGCGCGCTGGTCAACGTCCACTGCGAAAACGGGTGGCTGGTGGACTTCATGGCCAGCAAGCTGCTCGGGGAAGGAAAGACCGCGCCGCGATGGCATCCACGCAGCCGGCCGGCATCCTTCGAGGAAGAGGCCACTCAACGTGCTGTGACCCTGGCTTCCATCGCCCAGGCGCCGCTGTACGTGGTGCATCTCAGCTCCGAAGGCGCCCTGAGCGCCGCACGACGCGCTCGAGATGCCGGCCAGCCGGTGTTTGTAGAAACGTGCCCACAGTACCTGCTACTCGATATCGACAGATATGACGAACCTGGCTTCAACGGGGCCAAGTACGTGCTGTCCCCTCCCCTGCGGGAAAGGAAGAACCTGGACCTTCTGTGGAAAGCCCTCGCCTTGGGGAACGTGGACACCGTAGGCACCGACCACTGTCCGTTCAAGCTGATAGGGCAGAAGGACCTCGGTCGGGACGATTTCACCAAGATCCCCAATGGTAT
>CAYGQI010000358.1:0-1683 GCA_964351925.1 uncultured Anaerolineales bacterium
CAAGGAGGAAAGGACGCCAACATGGGGGAAAAGATTGGGGTCTTCGTCGCCTGGCCGTATGCCAGCGGCGACCGGCACATGGGCCACGTGGCGGGGGCCTACCTCCCGCCCGACATCTTCGCCCGCTACCACCGTTTGCGGGGCCACGACGTGATCATGGTCTCAGGCTCCGACTCCCACGGCACTCCCATCACCCTCGCCGCCGAACAGGAGGGCATCTCACCAGAGGAGGTGTTCCTGCGCTATCACCGCCGCTTCCTGGCCGGTTTCGCGCAACTGGGGCTCAGCTTTGATCTCTTCACCCACACCGACACCCGGAACCATCATCATGTCTCGCAGGATATGTTCTCCAAGCTGCTGGAGAACGGCTACATCTTCAAGGACGTGATGAGGCAACTGTACTGCGAGCAGGAGGACCGCTTTCTGCCTGACCGGTACGTGGAGGGCACGTGTCCGCTCTGCGGCTTCGACAACGCCCGAGGTGACCAGTGTGACAACTGCGGCCGGCCCCTGGACGCCACGGAACTGATCGAGCCCCGCTGCAAGTTCGACGGCAGCACTCCCGTGGTCAAAGAGACGGAACACTTCTTCCTGGACCTCCCCGCCTTCTCCGAGCGGCTGACGGAGTGGCTGGCGGATAAGGCGTACTGGCGCCCGAACGTCCTCAACTTCACTCTTAACATGCTGCGGGACGGCCTTCGTCCCCGCCCCATCACCCGGGACATGAAGTGGGGCATCGACGTCCCCCTGGAGGGCTACGAGGACAAACGCATCTACGTGTGGTTCGAGGCGGTGATCGGCTACCTCTCGGCCAGCATGGAGTGGGCCAAGAACCAGGGCCACCCCGAAAAGTGGCGCGAGTGGTGGCAGCATCCCGCTCGCGGCTACTACTTCATCGGCAAGGACAACATCCCCTTCCACGCCATCATCTGGCCGGCCATGCTTATGGGGTACGGCGACCTCAACCTGCCCTACGACGTGCCAGCCAACGAGTACCTCAACCTGGAGGGACAGAAGCTGTCGGTGAGCCGCAACTTCGCCGTCTGGTTGCCCGACTATCTGAGCCGGTACGATCCCGATCCGCTGCGCTACTACCTCACGGTGAACGCCCCCGAGAACCGGGACACCGACTTCTCCTGGTACGACTTCTGGCGCAAGAACAACGACGAATTGCTGGCCACCTGGGGCAATCTGGCGCATCGAGTGCTCACCTTCACCTACCGCAATTTCGACCAGAAGGTGCCGGAGCCAGGTGAGCTGGATGACGAGGACAGGGCTATCCTCCAGAAGGTGGAGGCTGCCTTCGAGCCGGTGGGCGAGCTTATCGGCACCGCCAGTTTCAAGGCGGCCCTGGGCGAGGTCATGGCTGTGGCTCACGAGGCGAACCGCTACCTGGACGAAAAAGAGCCCTGGAAGGTAATCAAGCAGGATCGGCAAGCCGCGGCCACCACGATGTGCGTGATCCTGGGCGTCATCAACTCCCTCAAGATCCTCTTCTATCCTTTCCTGCCCTTCTCCTCTCAAAGGCTGCACGAGTACCTTGGATGTGAAGGCAGCCTGATGGGGGAATCGCGGATAGAGACCTTCGAGGAAGACGGTAAGACGCATGAGGCGCTGGTCTACGATCCTCCCACCGCCAAGGTCTCCTGGGCGCCCAGATCTCTACCGGCGGGGCGGGCGCTT
>CAYGQI010000359.1:0-1679 GCA_964351925.1 uncultured Anaerolineales bacterium
GTCTACCTCAGCAGGGACCTGGCTCCCGGCTGGTTCGGCTGGGTCATACCGCTGGGGGATGGCCAGGCGCGCCTGGGTATCGGCACCACTCAAGGCTCGGCAGTCCATTGTCTCAAGGAACTGGTGGCGGCTTTCCCCGGCCGGTTTGAGGGCCTGGAGGTCCTGGACATGTCCGGCGGGATCATCCCTCTCGGCCTCCCCCACAGAATACATGCCGACAATGTCATGCTGGTGGGAGATGCCGCGTGCCAGGTCAAGCCTACCTCCGGAGGAGGTGTGTACACTGGGCTGCTGGCAGCCCGGAGCTGTGCACAAGCAGCTGCGCGCGCATTGCTGGAAGATGACCTGTCAGCAGAGTCCCTGGGACAGTACCATGCCGCCTGGCAGGACGAGATGGGTGGAGAACTGGAAACCGGCGCTCTGCTGCGAAAGGTCTTCCTCAGGCTTGAAGACGGTGATTTCGACATCTTGCTCCGCCTGCTGAGCAAACAGCCGCTGGCACGCCTCCTGGCGAGGTATGGCGACATCGACCATCCGTCGCAACTGGTCACACAGCTGGTGCGGCTCCTTCCCATGTTGCGGGGCCTGCCGGCGGTGGCTGCCCTGCTCGCAGATCGCGAGGATCTGGCGAAAGATGTCTTTGCTCTTATCAGCGCGTCACGGTAGCGAGCGCGTCCTGCCCGCGCGCTGGCAGTCTGGCTACTCGAGCAGATCCGTGCGCCTGGGCATCGCTCTGGGCTATCTGGCTCTGATCACCCTGGCCGAGCTGGTGACCACCTTCGCCAACCCCCGCGTGGGACTCGTTCTGCACGGTGCGTTACTGATCATTCTGCTGGCCCACAGTGCGCTGACGGCAGGCGACCCTTACCATCGTCTTCTCCTCGGCCTTGTGCTTGCACCATTGACTCGAATCCTGAGCCTCTGCCTGCCGTTGGTGGACTTCCCGCAGCTCTACTGGTACCTGATTATCAGCATACCTCTCGGGGTGGCCACGGTGCTCACCGTACGACTGCTGGGCTTCTCTCGTGAGCAATTGGGGCTTAGCGCGAGAAGAGTTCCCCTGCAGCTCCTGGTGGCCCTCACCGGCATCACCTTCGGCATGGTGGAGTATCGTATACTCAAGCCCGACGCGCTGATACGTGACCTCTCCGGGCCAAACTTCTTGGTCGCAGGCATGATCCTGATGATTTGCACAGGCTTCGTGGAGGAGGTCATCTTTCGCGGCATCATACAGCGAGCCTCCATCCAGGCACTGGGCCGCTTCGGCCTGCTGTATGGTGCCATTCTTTTCGCCGTCCTGCACATAGGATACCGGTCCGCACCCGACGTAGTCTTCGTGTTCATCGTTGCTCTGCTCTTCGGCTGGATCGCGGAAGCCACGTGGTCGCTGGCGGGTGTCACCCTGGCCCACGGCATAACCAACATCGTGCTCTTCCTCATCATGCCCTTCTGGGGAAGCTGAGGAGGGCGACCACAGCGCATCGTGATATCTCCGAATCGTTTCGCTCACTTCAGCCCTGCCGGCACCAACGCTGATCAGCCGCCAGCCCGGCCATCCCTGGAATCAGCATCAAAGCAAGTGAGGTCTGGATAGTGGCACGCTGCCCGCATTTGGGACTGGAAGAACCGGGAACAAGCCCCTTCCCCTTTCCCAGTCCATCCCATCACTGCTACGTTTC
>CAYGQI010000360.1:0-1673 GCA_964351925.1 uncultured Anaerolineales bacterium
CAGCCTCTCCGATGATCTCGATCGATTTGAGTACAGCATTCTGATGCAGCCTGCTTCGCTCGAACTGCTCCCAACTCACGCCTGAGACGAAGCTCTGCGCATCGCGCGCGGCAATCAGGATGTCCAGCAGATAAGCGGCGTCATCTCGCATAGACCGCCTCCGCGGAGCTCAGTATCGCTTTGCGCCGGATGTAGTTTCTGCTTCGCTCGATAGCCGTCCGCTCCACAAGGTCCACCTGGCGACCGAAGATCACGCCGAGTTCGTTCTCCATGCACACCAAGTCGAAGAGCGAATGATGGGCATCCTCGGAGAACGAAACCAGCACATCCACATCGCTGTCGGGGCGGAAATCCTCGCGCAACGCCGACCCGAACAGAGCCAGTTCGGTGATGCTCCACCGACGGCAAAACTCTGCCAATCGCTCCGTGGGGATGCTCAGTTGCCCGTTCATTAATCCACCTCCCCTGCGTCACGCCCCTCATGCGCCGATGGTCCACCATCCCGGCCGCCGCGCGCCTGTGCCTGCCCACCTCAAAGGGCAGCGATTCCGTGCCGCGGTAGGCTTCGATCAAGTCTTCGTCAATCTCGCCCTCGAGGTTCTTCGCGGGCCTGGCCCAGCCCTCGCTTTCCCCGGCCTGCGGCCAGAGGTCCAGGGCAGCATGGTCAGGCGGCCACGACCAGCGTCTCAAACCGCTCTTCGGGTAGAGCCAGGCCATCCTCTTCCAAGGCCTCGATGTAGGCCTGGATCGCCTCGCGGATGTTAGCGACGGCTTCTTCCTTCGTTCTCCCCTGGCTGATACAACCCGACAAGCTCGGGCACTCGGCAACCCGGTATCCGTTCTCCCCAGGGTAGATGACCACCTGTCTCATCTCGCACCTCTGTCCGGCCACAGCTCCGACTCATCTTGATTATAGCACAGTCCGGCATGAGCTACGCAGCGAGCCCCATCGGAAACGCTTGGTGTGGCTCCGGGGCTATGGAGCAGGCCAAGGCGCCGAGGTCTCAAGAGGCTCCACGCCCTACTCGATGGGCCACGAGGGGATCAGTTCGTCGATCTCCGCCATGAGGCGGATGGTCTCTCTCGGAGGGGCACGACCACGACGGCCACCACCACTCCACCCACTACGACAGTCACGGCGACGGCGACGACCTCGACGCCGACCATCTCCCCGACGGCCACTGTGACGCCCGCCGCAGCGACCACGACAGCGACGACATCGACGATGCCCTCAAGGCCCAGAAGACACCCAATGGTGAGTACAGCAGCAGCAGCAGTAGCAGCAGCATCGCCGTCACCGTCACCATCACCACCACCGTGGTCAGCATGGCCATGGTCATCGTGGTCACGGACAGCCTGGCGATGGTGGCCATCGCCACGGAGACACCTGCGCTGTTCTTCCTCCGCCACCTCCAGGGAACCAGCAATCGATCAGTCCCGGCGGAGGAAGAAGAAGAGGAAGAAGAGAAAGGGGCGAGTCAAGCCTCAGCGCTGGCTGTACTATCCCAATTCGAGTTGTCGCACGTGCCGCCGAACCGCGCGCATGACCTCGTCGAACGTTACGTTGCCGAGGACGACGCCACTAAGGCACTCCGCACCAACCTTCGTGAGATGCTGAAATCGATCACTAAAGGGTTATCCGAACAATTCCCCTTCGCGACAAAACATCACAA
>CAYGQI010000361.1:0-1672 GCA_964351925.1 uncultured Anaerolineales bacterium
TTCTCCTTGAATTCTAACAGGGGGGCCAGATAGCTTGCCGCGGCGTTGTTGACCAAGATGTCGATCCTGCCAAACTCGCCAATAGTGCCCTCGACGAGATGCTCGATCTGCTCGCTGGAGGTCAGATCCGTGACCAGCGCCAGGGCCCTGCCTCCGGCCTCACGGATTTCTCCGGCAACCGCCTCCAGCTCGGGGCCGCTGCGGCCTGCCACTACTACGGAGGCTCCGGCTGCCGCCAGGGCACGAGCGATGGCCTTGCCGATACCTCGGCCACCACCAGTCACGACGGCCACGGCGCCACTGAGGTCGTATGTAATGTGAGAGCTCACGTTCCTCTCGAAGTAGCGAGCTAAGCCAGTGCCAGCCTGCCCCTGTGAAAGTGCAGCCCTTGCACTGCCGGCAGGAACGCTAATATCAGCAGTTCGACAGTTCGCCGCCAGTCCCGATCAGGCGGCTGCTATTCTTTCCCTAGATATCGCTCTCTGAGGATGCGGTGCAGGATCTTGCCCGTTGCCGTCCTGGGCATCTCCTCCGGTTTGATGATGTCCACGGTTTTCGGTCTTCTGTAGCCGGCGAGCTTCCCTTTGGTGAACTCGATGATTTCCCCTTCAGTCGGTGCTTTGTCCGGGTCCTTGGGGATGACCACCGCCTTCACAGACTCTCCCCACTTCTCGTCCGGTACGCCGATGACCGCCACGTCCAGAACGCCCGGGTGAGACGCCACCACCGACTCCACGTCCGATGGATAGACCTTCTCGCCGCCGGTGATGATCATATTGTCTTTGCGGTCCACGATGTACAAGTAGCCATCCTCATCCATCTTGGCCATGTCGCCAGCGCTGAAGTACTCCCCGTGGAAAGAACTCGCCGTCTTCTCCGGCATTTTCCAGTACTCATCGAACATCATCGGCCCGCGCGAGTACAGCTCGCCCACCTCGCCCTGGGGAACCGGATTGCCATTCTCGTCCAGCAGTCTGACCAAGTCCGTACCCGCGCACGGCGTGCCTATGGAGCCCAGCTTCACCAACTGCTCGTGAGGCTTGAGGAGGGTTACCAAGCCAGCCTCGGTCGAGCCGTAGGCCTCGAACAACTGGGCGTTGGGGAACATTTCCACGATGCCCAGCTTGGTCTCCTTGCGAGCCGGAGCGGAGGAGATCAGCAACTGCCGCACGGAAGACAGGTCGTACTTGGTCCTCACTTCCTCGGGCAGATTCAACATCATGATGTAGTGAGTCGGTACCAGCGAGGTGAAGGTCACCTTCTCCCGCTCTATGATCTCCAGAAGCTCCTTGGGATCGTAGTTGGTAGCTCGATGGATATACACCCCTCCGCCAATGTAGGTGAACACGAAAGAGTAGAAAGTCGAGTTCACGTGGCACAGGGGCATCACGATCATCCCGATGTCGTCGGGACGATACCCGAAGTCGATCTCGTTGATCATGTAGAAGGCCGTGTAAGATTCGTGGGACCTGATGACCCCTTTCGGACGGCCTGTCGTACCAGAGGTATAGAGGTGGATCCAGGTATCCCTGGGCTCAACCTTCACCTCGGGTTCTCTGGGCGACGCAGCGGCGATGATCTTCTCGTAATTGAGGTATCCCTTGGGCGTCTTGGCCTCTTCGCCGATGAAGATGAATTTGTCGGACCCCACCTGTTCGAAGCTGCCCTTGAT
>CAYGQI010000362.1:0-1664 GCA_964351925.1 uncultured Anaerolineales bacterium
CCATATGATGATTATGCCCACAATGATACACCACATGCTGATGGTGCGCATGATAATCACGTCCATACTGACATACCTCACCACGATTCCTACCACAGTGACTACCCCCACGGAGATACTACCCATGTAGATACCCCACATGCCGATAACATACACTGGGATGTCCCATATAATGATTATACCGATGGTGCTAGCCATATTGATGTGCCATATTATGATTCACCGCATAGTGATTCACCCCACTACGATACTTCACACGTCAACTATGCCCACGGTGATGTTCCCCACTCCAACTGGAGCCATATTAATTATCCACATATTGATTCCCCGCATAGCGATACACCCCACAGCGACTATCCCCATTATGATACTCCTCATCTTGACAGTCCACATGATGATTCTACTCATGGGAACGATCCGCATGGTGACAGTTTCCATATAGATACTCCATACATAAATACACCCTATGTTAATTATCCCCATGATAACATAGCACATGGCAATGACGCCCATCTTGATGCCCCGGTTCATAATAACATCCCGCATGACAACCACGTACATACCAATGTTGCCCACCAGAACATTGCCCATGTAGATGCAACACACAGTAACATCCCGCATAGCGATGGCACCCATACCGATACCCCCCATAGCAACACTGTTCATTCAAACAACCCCCATTCCAACCACGCCCACGGCGATGCCAGCCACAGCAACACCATTCACTCGAATATTGTCCACAGTGACGCATTCCACGGAGATAACATATCACATGGTAATACCAGCCACTGCAATACCGCCCATGATAACTCGGCGCATGTAGACGTACCCCATCAGGATTCTACGCCCCACGGCGATGCCATTCACATCAACATCGTACACACCAACATATCCCACACCAACGTTCCAGTACCCCACACCAACGTGGTTCACACCAACGTGGTCCACACCAACATTCCATTCAGTGACCACAGTGATGGTCCAGCACATACCAACTTACCTTATAGTAATACACCCTACAGCAACGTTCCACATAGCAACATCCCGCATAGCAACATTTACGAATCCTTCTTCATCGGGGTAACTGATCCAACTACCGTAATTGGTCAGCATCCAGTTGTACTGCTTGCAGATGGCATAACGGAGACCGTTTACCACCAAATAGTCATACCCAACGACTTCAGCAACTTCATCAGCATAGTTGTGGTGGTTGTTCCAAATGGCACCGGCAACCTGCGCTGGAGTATTGACACCAACTGGGCACTTAAATGCAACGGGGAGGATTACAACGTCAATGTGGATGCACTTCCACCAACCATCACAGCCGTCACCGTCAATGAGCTGGAATGCCTATCCATCATTGCAGGATTAACCGGTGTAGTTGCAGGTGATGTAATCGGCATCAACTTTACGCGCTACGGCGGGCATGTTGCAGATACCGTGAATGCCGATGCCAATTATCTGGGAATTTTATTCCGTTACATTTAATTTTCTTCCTTTAAATCTTTAAAAACTTCTCCGCTGTATAATAGGTAGGGTATCCCATTAATGGTTCACAGTGTATTTATGGAGGTAACTGACCCAGATGCCCTTGTCGGGGATCACCCAGCCGTTAAATTGACTGATGGTATTACCGAGGTAGTCTACCAGCAGGTATTCATACC
>CAYGQI010000363.1:0-1660 GCA_964351925.1 uncultured Anaerolineales bacterium
TTTAGAGGTGTATAATGATTAGCGTAGTCTGCTGCACGCCGCATTTTGCCCGCTGCCGCAGGCATTGCCAAAAATGAGGAGAGTTAGCAATGTATAACGCTCAAGTTAATCCTGTCATGCAAGAACTAGCTTTGCCACGAGTTGTCAAGGAGTCGAGCGGACTCTATCGGACCTACATCCACATTGGTTGCACAAGAACATGCGACCACCCCGCTAATCGTCTGAACTGCATGACCGCAAAAGAGTGGATCAAAAGCCAACTTGGTGTTTGGCAGTTCAACTATGAAGGCCGCGATATTCGAGACAAAAACTTACACCCAGCTACATTTCCTATCTCACTGTCAAAGAGAGTCATTGAACTGTTCACGCATGAGGGAGAATTGGTTGTTGATCCCTTTGTGGGAAGTGGCACAACGTTATTAGCCGCACAAGACCTCAACAGAAACGCAATCGGCTTTGACCTACAAGAGAATTACATCGATCTCTGCGCGCAGCGACTGATTAGCAACAATTTCTTCAACCAAGCACAACAAACAGCCATACAGGATGATGCACTCCACATTCCGCGGTACATTGCCGCGGAAACGGTTAGCTTGATTTGGACCTCACCACCCTATGCTAATTTGTTGAACCGAAAGCGAAAAAACAAATCACGGCGGGGCGACGAACGCAAGAACGAGCAGTTTGGCAAAATAGAGCAATATTCACAAGATCCCCGCGACCTTGGGACTATGCCTCTCGAAGATTACACTAAAGCAATGGGGGATATTTTTGAGCCGTTACTGCCGCTGCTACGGCCCAAAGCGCACTGCGTGATAAATGTACCAGATATGTGGTGGGAAAGTGAGCGTATTACGATTCATGTTTGGCTGATTGAGGAACTGCGCAGCCGAGGATATGAATTAAGGAACGTTATTATTTGGGACCGTACAAATATTGTGAATCGAATCGGCATTTTTGGCTGGCCATCGAACTACATTACAATGGGGACCACGTTTGAATACTTACTAGACTTCTGGCGTCCATCGACGTAATAAGTAGAGGAACCTATTGATAGTATAGCGGAGAAGCTATGAACAATACACCTAGACAATTGAGCTTTCTAGCCGAGAAACAAACTATCTACGAGATTGACAAAAGACATGATGAACAAGGGCGACCAATGAAAGTCTACACCAAGGAGTCGCTGATAGAAGAACTTTGCAAGATACGAGACATGGGTTGGATACGAAACACTCGACAGGGTAATGTTGGTGGTATAGGGAACACGCTTGAAGATTTGCTAGGTATTCAGGAGAACAACCTACCAATTCCGAATGCTGCCGAATGGGAGTTGAAGTGTCAACGGGCAAATACAACATCACTTACAACTCTATTCCATATGGAACCGTCGCCACGCGCAATCAGATTTGTTCCACAGATGTTTTTGCTAAAGTACGGATGGGCACACCAGTTTGCAGGATCGCGCTACAGTATAACCGAAATGAGTTTTCGACAGACTATAAGCGGTCTAGCGAGAAGTGACCGCGGTTTCAAGATTGTTGTAGATCGAACCGAAGGCAAAGTGCTAGTATCGTTCGATGCAAACAGCGTTGATACGAGACATGCAGCTTGGTTAGAAACCGTTGCAGCGCGTGCCGGATTAGGTGAACTCAATCCA
>CAYGQI010000364.1:0-1659 GCA_964351925.1 uncultured Anaerolineales bacterium
CGGCTGCCGCCGGTGAAGGGGCGGACGAACTCCACGTTGACCTCGTCGGTGCCGCTGCGGTGGTCGAAGTAGTCGTTGGCCACATTGGTACCGGCGTGCAGGAGCAGCCCCCCCAACAAGGTCAACAGGAATAGCCCGAGATGAAAGGTGCCCGTCCGAGCCCAGGCGATGGTGGCGCCCAGGAGAATGGGCACGATGGTTGCGGTAAAGAAGGGCGCCCGCACCTCGGCCAGCCAGATCTTCATCTTGTTTGGGGCTGCCTTGCTCAAGTCGTCGGCCATGAGACCTCCTCTGTCTTATGTAACACCTCACGCGCCTGGCCGGCACTCCCCGCCGGTCCGACGACACCTTTCTCTTCTAACCTGTCCATCAGCCGGGAGGCCCTCACGTAGCCGATGCGCAGCCGGCGCTGGAGGAAGGTCGTGGAGGCATGTCGTTGCTGCTTCACCAACTCCATGGCTTGCTCCAGGAGTTCGTCTTCCTGGTCTCCTTCCTCTTCAACCACGGTGTCCATCTCCGGCCATAAGGGCTGCTGGAAAAGTTCCTCGACCTTCGAGGGCAAAGGCGATTTCAGTCCTCTCCAGAAGCGAACCAGCCGGTCGATCTCCCTGTCCGAGACGAAGCAGCCCTGCAAGCGCACCGCACTGGAGGCGTCGGCGGCCACGTAGAGCATGTCGCCCCGGCCCAGGAGCTTCTCCGCTCCCGCCTGGTCCAGTATGACGCGGGAATCCGCCTGCGAGGTCATAGCGAAGGAGATCCGTGCCGGGAAGTTGGCCTTGATCAGCCCGGTAACCACGTCCACCGAGGGACGTTGGGTGGCGACGACCAGGTGTATGCCGGTGGCCCTGGACATCTGCGCCAGGCGACAGAGGGAGCGCTCGACCTCGTCGGGAGCGGCCATCATCAGGTCCGCCAGCTCATCGATGACGACCACCATGTGGGGCAGGGGTCTTCCTCCATAAGCAGCGCGAACTTCGTTGTAGTGGTCGAGATTGCGGGCGGCAGCAGCGGAGAAGAGCTTGTAGCGGCGATCCATCTCTCGAAGGACCCACCTGAGAGTGCCCACCACTCGCGCTACCTCCACCAGCACGGGCGCCAGGAGATGGGGGATGCCGTTGAAGTTGATCAACTCCACCATCTTGGGGTCTATCATCAACAGGCTGAGATCCTCGGGAGTATTCCTCAAGAGCAGGCAGGTGACGATGGAGTTGATGCATACGCTCTTCCCGGATCCTGTGGCGCCAGCGATGAGAAGGTGAGGCATCTTGGCCAGGTCAGCCACCACCGGGCTACCGGAGACGTCCTGTCCCAGGGCGATGCTTAGCGGAGAGGTCATGTTCTCAAACTCGTCGGACTCCATAATCCGCCGCAGGGGGACCAGGGAGGCCTCGTCGTTGGGGACCTCGACGCCGATCATGGAGCGGCCAGGGACCGGAGCCTGGATGCGCACCGACTCCGCGGCCAGGGCCAGGGAGAGGTCCTTGGCCAGAGCGCCGATCTTGCTCACCTTGACCTTGTACCGGGAGATGCGGCCATCTCGTTCTTTCCGCTCCACGTACCCCGGCTCCACGCCGAACTGAGTGACGGTGGGACCCTGGTTGACCTCGACCACCCGGCCAGGGAGCCCAAAGCTGGTCAGGGTCTCCTCGATGAGGCGTA
>CAYGQI010000365.1:0-1648 GCA_964351925.1 uncultured Anaerolineales bacterium
GGCGAACTTGAGGGCGTTCCAGATCCCATAGTCGCCGCAGCCCTTGCACCAGGTCGGGCGCACCGGGCTCTGGTAGTCCTGGAACTCAACCATTCTTCGCCTCCTCGATCCTGGCCAGGATGTATTCGGGCGAGAAGGGCCTCCCGTCGTATTTGCGCACATGGTGGTCAATATTCACTCTGGTATGGGCCTGGAGCAGAAAAGCCATCTGTCCGGTGGCGTTGCTCTCAACCATCACGGTGCGCCTTGCACCAGCCAGCGCTGCCTTCACCTTCTCCGTCGGGAAGGGCCATATGTCCTTGATGTGCAGCATATTCGCCGTCCTGCCCTGGGCATTCAGGCGGTCCACGGCCTCTCGCAGCGGCCCGTAGGTCGAGCCCCAGCCGATCAAGGTGAGTTCAGCCTCGGGTGGCCCATATCGCACCGGGCCCTCCATGTCCTCCAGAGCCATGTCGAGTTTCCGCAGCCGTTTCTCCACCTGCCGACGGCGCGGCTCCGCTTCCTCCGTGATGTGCCCGTCGGGCGTATGCTCGTCGCTGGTGGTCTGGTAGACCGCCTTGGGATGCCCCGGCAGGGCACGGGGAGAGACGCCTGATTCGCTATAGGCGTAGCGCAGGTACTCTCCCTGCAGACGGTCCAGATCCTCATCTGTGAGCAATGCCCCTCGATCTATCTGCACTCCCGCGAAATCCAAGGCGTCCGTCTCCAATGTCCGCACGGAGTTGGCCAGAAAGGTGTCGCTGAGAATGATGACCGGACACTGGTACTTCTCTGCCAGATTGAAGGCTCGCCAGCCCGCCTGGAAGGACTCTTCCACGGTGCCGGGGGCGAGGACGATGCGCGGGAACTCGCCTTGCGAGGCAAACAGGACGAACAGCAGGTCGCCTTGTTCGGTGCGCGTAGCCAGGCCGGTGGACGGCCCTGGTCGTTGGCCTTCGACGATCACAACGGGGATCTCGGCCATCCCGGCAAAGCCTAACGCTTCCACCATGAGGGAGAAGCCCCCACCTGAGGTGGGAGCCATGGCCCGAACTCCTGCGTGTGCGGCCCCGATCACCATCATCATCGCCGCTATCTCGTCCTCGGTGTGCTTGACCACCACGCCGTATCGTTCTCCGTGTGCCGCCATCCATTGCAGAATGGGTGTCGCCGGGGTCATGGGATACCCCGCCACAAACTTGCATCCAGCCAGGAGCGCGCCCAGCGACAGAGCCTGGTTACCGTCGATGACCATTCTCCGAGGTGCGTCTTCAACGCGGCCCAGGGAGTAGTTGGAGCGGCCTGCGTAGTTGTCCTGAGTAAAGTGGTACGCTGCCTCGGCGGCTCGAAGGTTGATGCTGGCGGCCTGGCTGCCCTTGCGGCTGAAGTTGTCCTCGATCACGCTGGCCATGGCCTCGAAGGGAAAGCTCACGAGCCCAGCCGCAGCCCCCAGGGCTGCGGTATTCCGCATCAGCTCGGAGCCACCTTGCTCCTTGGCGATTTCTGTGAAAGGAACAGGAAGGTATCTTACGTCGCGCTTGTCCAGAGCGGCGCAATCCACCGCTAGGCACTCTTCGCAGATGACCGCTCCGCCTTCCACGATCTCTCCACAGTGCCGGTCAACGGCCTCCTGTGTCAGGGCCAGCAGCACGTCCACGGACTCGACATG
>CAYGQI010000366.1:0-1639 GCA_964351925.1 uncultured Anaerolineales bacterium
AGAGAAGACGTTGCCAGGAGGCTTTGGTCCAGGGGGCGCAGAAGAGGACATTGGACCTCCTGGCCTGGTACTTCAACCGGCCGATAGAAAACTGGATCATCCGCCGCATTGCCGATTGGCCGATCACCCCCAACCAGATGAGCATTCTCACCAACGGGGTCGCCTTCCTGGTAACCGGGCTGTTTCTCCTGGGGCAGTTTTTGCCAGCTTCTCTTTTGACCTTTGTGGTCAATGTAATGGATGGTTTAGACGGCAAGTTGGCCAGGGTCAAGGGCATGACCTCAAAGCTTGGTAACATCGAACACTCCTTCGATCTCCTATACGAGCAATCCTGGTACATCGCCTTCGCTTGGGCTCTCTATGTTCATTCCAGGAGCTTACTGCCTCTGATCCTGGGCTTCACCCTTCTCCTCTTCGACTCCTTTGCCCGACATGTCTCCATGCAGTTCAAACAAGTGATGGGAGTATCGCTGGCTGATTATGCCCCTTTTGATCGTCTTTTCAGGAAGTTCGACGGCAGGAGGAATATCTACACCATCTACATTTTGGTAGGGGTTCTGCTAGAGGTGCCTATCTACGCTCTGGCCGGGATGACGGTTCACGCTTTTGTGACAGCACTTATCTACGCCTGCCGAGCAGCTAAACACCTGCACGCCGCGGATAAAGGGCAAGTCTTTCCCTCTGGACGGTAAGCTGCTCTTGGCGTCGTTAGGAGGGTCTTGATGCTCCTGATCCTGGCTATTGTCCAAAACCAAGACGCCGGTAACCTCCTGGATAATCTGATCGCCCGCGACTATCGCGCTACCCGTATCCAGACCGTTGGTGGCTTTCTCCAGGAGGGGAATGCTACAGTCCTGGCGGTCATTGAGGATGGGCAGTTGGAGGATGCCCTGGAGATCATCCAGCCCAATTGCCACACCCGGCAGCACTACGTGAACGTCATTCCTGCACTGAGTGAGGCGAGTATGATCATCACGCCTTACCCCATAGAGGTGGAGGTGGGCGGGGCTACCATCTTCGTCTTTGACGTCGTCCGCCTGGAGCGGATTTGAAGGAGGTTAGCCATGCAACTAATCTTGGCCATCGTCCAGGACGCGGATGCCAACAAGGTGATCAACGCCCTCATCGCTGCTGACTACCGGGTGACCCGCATCAACACGGTGGGTGGGTTCTTCCAGCGCCCCAATGCCACTCTGCTCATTGGCGTGGAGCCTGAGCGCGTAGTGGACGTGATCTATCACATCAAGAGAAACTGCACTCCGCGCCAGAAGCCCCGGCCAGTAAAGGACGGCATCCCCATGTACGCGGCGACCATCTTTGTCCTGGAAGCCAAACAGTTTATGCGCGTGTAAAATCCCCGGGCTTTCGTAGCAGAAGAGTATGCGTAGATTATAGAAGTGGCAGAGATGAGGCCAGGGTGGGGGTTGATAGACATAAAGTAGTCTCCAACGGGGGGTGCAAACGAAGCAGAAGGCAGGCAGACATACAGGGTTGATACGCCGCAGGGTTAGGAAGAGGGGAAAAGGCCACACCGGGGGCCAAAACCGCTTCCGTGAGGTGGCTAAACCTGCTTCTGGGCAGAAGGGTAGCGTGCCACGCGCCAGCAAGTCTGGCAAGGCCTGAGATAGATGTTAGGGGA
>CAYGQI010000367.1:0-1633 GCA_964351925.1 uncultured Anaerolineales bacterium
TAGACCGCCCCCTGGACCATGGAACATCAGGACACCTCCTGCCCTGCTTCAGTCCAGGCGACGGCCGATACATCCGGAATTCGTTCGCGGTCATCCTGCAACTGAGAACAGTAGATCTCGGTGTAGATGGGGCTATCCCGCAATAGCTCCTCGTGCGTGCCCTCTGCCACCACTCGACCTCCGTCCAGCACCACCACCTTGTCTGCGCCCTGCACGGTGCTGATCCGCTGCGCGATGATGAAACTGGTTCGACCACGGCGCAGTCTCTCCAGCGCCTGCTGTATGCGCAACTCGGTCTCGATGTCCACGCTGCTGGTGCTGTCGTCGAGAATGAGGATGCGCGGATCGATGAGCAGTGCCCGGGCGATGGCGATGCGCTGCTTCTGGCCGCCCGACAGCGTCACCCCTCGTTCGCCCACCGGCGTGTCGTAGCCCTCCCCAAAACTGGTGATGAAGTCGTCTGCCTCCGCGGTCTTGGCTGCCGCGATGATCTCCTCCTCTGACGCGTCAGGCCTGCCGTAGGCGATATTCTCGCGGATTGTACCTCCGAACAAGGTTGTCTCCTGGAGCACAATGCCGATCTGACGACGCAGCGACTGGATCGTCACGTCACGCACATCGTGACCATCCACCATCACCCGCCCCTCGGAGACATCGTAGAACCGTGGGATGAGATTGATGATGGTGCTCTTGCCCGAGCCGGTGGCGCCAAACAAGGCCACGCTCTCTCCCGGCTCGGCGACGAAGCTCACGTCCTTCAGCACAGGCTCCTGCTCCGAGAAGTAACGGAAGGTGACGTTCTCGAACTCTACCCGGCCCTCGATAGGCGGCAACTCCCTGGCCCCTGGCCGGTCTGTGACTTCCACCTCCGCGTCCAGAATCTCGAAGATCCGCTGAGCGCCCGCCCCAGCCTGGGACACGGCCATAATGATCATGCCCAGCATGACAATGGGGAACATGGTCATCATTAGATAGCTTTGGAAAGCCACCAGTTCGCCAATAGTCAGGCGACCGGCCAGCACCTGGTACCCACCGCCCCAGACCACGGTGAGTGTGCCCAGGTTGGCCATGGTGAAGATGAGGGGCATGACGAGGGCGAACATCCTGCCCACACTGATGTTGGCGTCGCGGAACTCCAAATTTGCCCCGCCGAAGCGCTCTTTCTCCCAGGGCTCGCGGGCAAAGGCCTTCACTACCCTAATCCCCGCGAGATTCTCCTGAAGGACAGTGTTTAGCCTCCCCAGCCTCTGCTGGACCTGTATGAACAGGGGTCGTCCTTTTCCTGCGAAGAACCCAAACACTACCAGTACCAGGACCATCACCGGCAGGGTCATCAGCGTCAGCTGCCAGTTGGTCCCAAACAGCAGGATCAGGCTACCGGTCATCATCAGCAGGGCGCTGACTAATTGCACCAGGCCGGTGCTGATAAACATCCTCACCAGCTCGACGTCGCTCGTGGCTCTGGTGAGGAGCTGCCCGGTCTGTGCCCTGTCGTGATAGCCAAAGGAAAGACTCTGTATGTGGGCGTAGAGTACGTTCCGCAGGTCGTAGGCTACGCCCTGAGATGCTCGGGCCGCGAGGAATCCCTGTAAGTACGAGAACACTGCCGACACCACCGCCGCCGCCACGATGC
>CAYGQI010000368.1:0-1632 GCA_964351925.1 uncultured Anaerolineales bacterium
GCTCCAGGGCAGACTTCCCCGTGCCACTCCAGGACGCCATCCACGTCGAAGATCATGCCCTTGACTTGGGTTGGCATCAAGGCTCACCTCCAAGGTGGACCCGCGGCTGTCCGTTCAGCCGCGCCGCCCGCAGCGAGCCTGTGGGCAAACGGCCTCTTGCTCTTGTCCCTGATCGAGACCGATCTCCGTTCATCGGCTCCCTGCTGCGGCAGACCGGCGTCTCCTTCTTCGCACCAGCCACACCACCAGCAGAATGAGGAGGACTCCCAGAGGAACCGAACAGGCCAGCAGACAAAGCACGGACGCCACGACCATCCGATAGTTGTCAATCAGACTACCACCCTCGACCGCTCCGCCGCCCTGATCCCCGAGGCATTCGACGTTTTCCGCCCAATCGTAGTATGGGCAGTCTGCTCCGTACTGCTCCCAGCCTCTGGGGAGGGACGGGCATGCACCGATGTCCTCCACAAACGCGCACTGCTCGGCTGCTTTGTTGATGACCACGTCCTCACAATCACCTAGTGCTCCACTGTGGCCCTCGGTGCAGCAGAACGTCACCTTATGAGGTGCGCACGTAGGGACGATCTCGACTTGGGCATAGCCGGCAGGGCACTCGGTCTCCCACGAATTTCCCAGGATCTCCCAACCTGCGGGCGGAGAGCAGCTAACGCACTCATCCCCGCCAACAAACTCGGCACACTGCTTGCTCTCGTGGTTCACCGCAAGCTGCGGTGGCGCCGGAGCAGCAAAGGCTCCCTGGCTTCCCGAACAGAACAACACAACCAGGGTCAACCACAATAGACTCTTCCTGACTTTCATAGCCATTCTCACCTTCCTAGCCGCTGTCTGAGTTGTCCTTACTATATGCGCATGGCGGCGTGCATGCCAAACATCCCCTTTGATCAATGCCGCGTCAATACACCCGCCAAACAGCTGGCGCATCACTCGCCGCGCCGAACAAGTACTACTGCCGCCACAAGACGACCAACAAACGCAAGAAACGCCGGCACAACGAGTGGCGAAGGCGCGGCCGGCCGCATGCGATATTGGGCCGCCTCTTCCTCTAGACCGATACCCTTCTCAACCATCGCCAACTGTGGTGCAACAGGGCAGCAACGCTGAGGATGATGCCCCAATAGAACATGAACTCGAACACAGCCACAGTGACGGCAGCCGCAGGTGCAACACCCCGCAACACTGGCGGTTTGTCTGCTATTCCCAGGCAAACGGCCCAAATGTGAGTTATCATACCCCACAGTCCGCCCAGGAGGCAGAAACCTGTCACTGGACTGCCTGGAAAGCGCATGGCCAGCCGCCAAAGCAAGAGACTAACGCCAGCAAACAGCAAACCATAGGCTGGTGGAATCAGCCAACGCGCCCAGGCCGGAAACACATAGTGGTAGATAGAGTCCCAGAAATTGCCTAACGCCCAAGTCCAAATGCTGCACCAGAAGATGGCGGTAGTGGTGACTAGTGCCCATTTGAACTGGCGAAATGTAGCGTTGTCTATGCGCCAGACCAAGATGGGAACGAATGCGGCATCGATCACAGCAAAGACGAGAGTAGCTCGCCAGAGCATCTCCGAGGTCACTTGAAAACCAGGAGGGAACATCGGTGAGAACCCTCTACTTG
>CAYGQI010000369.1:0-1622 GCA_964351925.1 uncultured Anaerolineales bacterium
CCGTGGCCGCCGTCGCACCAGCCCTGCGCACCTCATCCACCTCCCCCAGCGCCCCGTCCACCGTCTTCAGGTCGGCCACGATGTGTCCATCCCACATCTCGCGAAGGCCCTCGATGCCTGCCGAGCCCTCTCGCTTGATGAAAGGGGTCCCGGCCTCGATCAGGATCCGCTCGCTGGCCACTATGGTGGGCAAGATGCGCCTCACCATCTGGAGGTCGTAGTTGAAGGCGATCTGGAGATAGCGCGTCTTTTGATCCAGCGCCATCACCCGTGGGTGCGAAACCGCCAGCTCACGGGCACGCCGCAGCATGTGGTAGCCCGAGATTGTCGCCACGCAGCGCCCTTTCTCACCCTCAGGGAAGCACAGCCCGTCTGACCTTCACTATTCCTGCTCTCCCTCAACCAGGGACTTGATGACACCACCAAGGTCAGAGGGCAGGAAGATCACGATCTTCTCCGAAGGGTCGGCGGCGATATCACGTATGGTCTGTAGTGTCCGCAGGTGCAATGCGCCCCTGCTCTTCGAGAGGTTCTCCGCCGCCTGCCTGAGATTCTCAGAGGCGGAAAGCTCGCCTTGCGAAGCGATGATCATGGCACGACGCTCCCGCTCCGCTTCTGCCTGTTTGGCCATGGCTCGCTTCATCTCGGCCGGCAGCTCCACCTCCTGGATCTTGATGGATTCTATGTCCACACCCCAACCAATGGTCTCGGCATCCACGATCTCCTTGATGCTCTCAGCGATTCGCTCTCGCTCGGTAAGGACGAAGTCCATCTCCGCATTCCCGATCACGTCCCGCAGCGCGGCCTGCGTGTATTGGCGTACAGCGAAAACGTAATCCTCGATCTTGATGATGGCGTCGGCCGGGTTCACGACCCGGAAGTAGACCACCGCATTGACCAGCATGGGGATGTTGTCCTTGGTCATGACCTCCTGCCGCGGGATCTCCGCGGTTTTGATACGCATGTCCACCTTGCGCATGGACTGTATTACGGGAATGATGATCGTCAGACCGGGATTGCGCGTGCTGGAGTACTTGCCCAAGGTGAAAACCACGCCCCTCTCGTACTCGAAGAGCAGCTTGATGCCAGACAGCACCAGCATGAGCACGAAGAGGAGTACGAAGATAACGGGGACCAACAGACAGCTTCCCGTGGCGAGTAGACCCTCCATGACTTACCTCCTATGGGAAGTTGAACGTGTGATGTGCCGCCGCCGATTGCGATCCCACCGCGACACGGCTAATCCAGGTTCAGGCTAGTCCATTATAAACGTATCGTCAGCACCCTGCAAAGGCATCGTTGGTGGAGAAGAACGGGAGATCAGATAGCCACCGCTCGCTCCCATGTGCGCCCACATCTTCACCCGCTGCTGTGCAGAGGACGAGAATCCACTCGTGCTGACAAAAACAAAAAGGGGCCCGCAGCCTATGGCAGCCGCCAGCCCCCCTGGTCACACAGCAGCCCACCCGGCGCCCAGTGATGGGATAGGTGCCCCCTTGGGCGCCACAGGCTCACTCCTTCGCCAGACGCCTCCTGGTCTCCTCCAGCTTCTGCTCAGCTTCTTCGAAGTCGCCCCTCTGACCACGGGGCAAGAGGCGCGCTACTTCACACATGGCCAGGGT
>CAYGQI010000370.1:0-1617 GCA_964351925.1 uncultured Anaerolineales bacterium
CGGCTACTGTGAAGGCAATAGGCACGCCCACCGCGGGCTGGGTAGTGGGGACGGTCAACCAGCCGTTGGGCTGCATCAACGGATAATAGTCCCGCGCGCCAGAACCGCCAGGCACAAGGTAAGAAGTGTTGCCAATGCCGTCACCGGTGGCGCGCACAACGAGTGAGTTGAGCAGTGTCGTGAAGATAACACCGCTCTGACCATTGCCAGAGACCATGGCCAGGGTGTCAGCATCTTGGCCCGTGTAGTCGCCCCAGTAGTTGCCAGCCGATGGATAGCCATTGTCCCAAAGGTTGGTGCTGCCGCTATCCCATCCCTGACCGCCGGTATTAGCATAAAGGTTGTTGTGGAAAATTCTTGTCCCAGAGGCGCTTGCCCCAAGATCAATGCCCCAGCTATTGCTGTAGACATTGTTGTCCCTTATGATTGCGCTACTTGCCCCGGAGCCATAGCCAGCAACAATACCCTCCGTGTTACTGAAGACAGTGTTGTTGTTGATCAAAGCACCGCTGGCTCCGTTATCCAAGACGACACCATAGGAGTTGTTGCGGATGGTGTTGTTAGTAACCGTCACGTTGTTGGCGCCCTTGATATGGATGCCGTAATTAGTCATTGTGTTGCTGATGGTGAAGCCGGAGAGCAAAGTGTTGTTGGCTGTGATCACCACCGCTGGGGAGGTGCCCAGGATAGTCGTGCTGGCCGCTCCCGCGCCGGTCAGGGAGATGCTCTTCGTGACTGTGATGGTGCCGGTGTAGGTGCCAGCGTCGGCGGCAATGGTATCGCCGGTGCCTGAGTCGTCAATGGCCGATTGAATGTCGGCGAACCACTTGCCAGTGCGCGTGTTGCGCACCGTGCCCATGACCACCGTGGTAGTGCCGGTCGCGATGCTGCCCAGGGCCGTAGCCCAGATGGTAGCCGTGCCCGGCGTCGTGCCCGCAGTGAGCGTGGCCGTGGCCCTGCCATTGCCACCAGAGGTAGTAGTGCCAGAGCGGAAGGCATCCACGAAAACATAGTTATCCGAGTGATTTGTGTTACCAGAAACCGTCACTGTGATGGTGTGCGTGCTCGGGGAGAGGGTTTTGGTAATCACCGTCTCTACCTGCCAGATTTGGCTGGCGCTGTACATGTCCACGGTGATGATGGGGCTACTGTCCACCTGGACATTGGCGATGCCACCTTCACTCTGGGTGTTATGAACCAGAGAAATAGCGCTTCCCGTGAAGGTCCAGCGCACGTAATCGCCGGTGGTGTTGGACCAGCGCAGGTCGCCGCCGCTGGCCTGGGGACTGGCTTGCGCGGTCAGAAACCCCCCCGTCTTGGTCACAGTGCTGTCGCTGGACTCCACGTAGGCATAGGGGAAGCTGCCCAGGCCCGTGGTGACGGTGAAGCCCACCATGGTGCCGTCGTCCACTGGAGTGCCAGTCGTGTCCGACACTATGGCCGTGATGGTAGCTGTGAAGGAACCGTTAGCGTGGAGAGTGGTGGGGTTGGTGGTCACTGTCACTGTGGCCGGTGGCCCGGCCGCCAGGAGCGTAGCCGCCTGCGCATCCCGGAGAGTCAGGCTAGGGGCGGCTGCCTCAGGGAGAGGTAAGAGTTCCAGGCCCGGCCACCAGGGCT
>CAYGQI010000371.1:0-1616 GCA_964351925.1 uncultured Anaerolineales bacterium
CTGATCGTCAATCCGGTCGCCGGGCTGGGGGGCAGGGTCGGGCTCAAGGGCAGCGACGGAGCTGACATACAGAAGCGAGCCCTCGAGCTGGGTGCGGTGGCAGAATCTCCGAGACGTGCCCAGCTCGCCCTGGAGATGCTGTCTCCTTTGAAGGATCAACTCGAAGTTTTCACCTATCCCGGCGAGATGGGTGAGGAAGTGGTCTCTTGCTGCGGGCTAGGGGCAACGGTTGTCGGCACCATCACGCCGGGAAAGACCACCGGCGAGGACACCATCCGCGCCGCTGGGGAGATGCGGGGCCTGGGGGTGGACCTCCTTCTCTTCGCCGGGGGGGATGGCACGGCCAGGGATGTCTATGAAGCGGTGGGGCTGACGCTGCCGGTTCTGGGGATCCCTGCCGGGGTGAAGATCCATTCCGCAGCCTTCGCCTCGAGCCCCATGGCGGCGGGCGAGCTGGCGGCGTCCTACTTACGAGGAGGCGTGCCCAGCCTGCGAGAGGTCGAGGTAATGGACATCGACGAGGATGCCTTTCGACGTGATGTCCTGTCAGCCAGGCTGTACGGCTACTTGAAGATCCCCTTTCGAAGGGCTTTGGTGCAGGGCGCCAAGTCGGCCAGCGGCCCTGGCGAGGAGGCCGCCCAGCGAGCGATAGCGATAGCGATCGTGGAGCTGATGGAGGATGATTGTGCTTACATCCTGGGGCCGGGAACCACGACCAGGGCTATCGCCCGGCAGCTAGGCTTGGAGAAGACCTTACTTGGTGTGGATGTGATCAAGGACAGGGAGATGGTGGCGCGCGATGTGGGCGAGACCGAGCTACTTCAGCCTGTTAAGAGAGGCAGGGCCAAGATAATCGTCACCCCCATAGGGGGTCAAGGCTACATCTTCGGCAGGGGAAACCAACAGATCAGTCCCGAAGTCATCGCCGAAGTGGGCAGGGACAACATCATCGTGGTCAGCACGCCTCACAAGATCAACTCGCTCCAGGGGCGCCCACTGCTGGTGGACACCGGCGATGGCGAACTCGACCGGGCATTGAGTGGCTATGTCAGAGTGGTGACCGGGTATGGCGAGCAGATTCTCTACAGGGTGTCGGGCTTTGGAACCATGTGACTGGACAGCTCACCAACGTAATCAGATCACTGTCGGCACGCTCAGCAGTTGCCATCGATGGATATCGAAGAGGTGGGAGCAATGAGAGAAGTGTCAACAGTGTGTGCTCGGGACTGCTATGATACGTGCGCGCTGATGGTCACCCTTGATGACTCAGGCCAGATCCGAGGGATCAAGGGCGATCCGAGGAATCCGTTCACACAGGGCTTCACTTGTCCTCGGGGCGGGAGGGACCACCATAGGCTCCATAAGAATAGAGTCGGCGCCCCTTTCGTGCGTCGGGGCGACAATCTCGAGCAGACGGACTGGGAGACAGCCCTGAAAAAGGTGTCTGAGAGACTGAGCGAGACACTCGACCAGCATGGCGCAGAGTCCGTGTTGTTTCTGGACTATGCGGGGAACACCGGGCTGCTGACGGGAGCTTTCCCGAATAGACTGTGGAACGCCCTTGGTGCCACGCAGACGGACTGGGCTCTTTGCAGCGCATCTGGCCACACAGGACT
>CAYGQI010000372.1:0-1615 GCA_964351925.1 uncultured Anaerolineales bacterium
ACCACAAGAAGATTCAATGGACCGCTACTTCGGCCGGCTATGACGCCTGGCAATTCCTGGTTGACCTGACCGTCAAGCACAAAGTCAGCGATCCGACCTTGGGGCAGGATGGGCCAACCGCCTGGCTGGCTCAACAGGCTGCGATGATGGTAAGCGGTTCCTTCTACCTGGGCACCGCCAAGAGCAAAGCCACGTTTAGCTGGGGCGTTTTCCCCATCCCGGCGGGTCCCAAGGGGTCAGCGAACTTTGGCTCGTTCTGGACGCACGGCATCACGACCAAAGCTGCGAAGGATCCGGCGAAACTGGCTGCTTCGGTGAAATTCCTACAGTATCTCACCAGCGCGGCGACGATGAAGAAATGGACGCTGGCGATTGGCGAACTCCCGGCGCGCGCCGAACTGCTCAAAGACCCGACGTTCACCGGCGATCCTAACCTGGCTCCGTTCATCGAGTCGCTGCCAGTTGCACAGGCAACTTACTTCGTGGATGAAACCGCCGACCGCAAAGCCCTCATGGATGCGTACGACAAAGTGATCCTGAAGAACGAGGACCCCAAGAAGGCTTTGGATGCCGCCGTAGCGGAAGTGCAAAAACTGTTCGACGACTATTGGGCACAGAAGAAGTAAGACGCATGCAGACTGGGGATGAGAGTGCTCTCAGTCTCTCGTCCCCAGTCTTTTTGTTGCCGACGTGTCTTCACAGCGAAAGTGAGGTGTGCCGTGTCTGTTCGTTCACGTGGTCCCTTCGGGATGCTTCGCAATCTCAGTCTGGGGCAACGCAGGCAGCTCTGGGCATATATCTTTTTGTTGATTCCGCTTTTATTCTTCCTCACCATCCGTTTTTCGCCCACCCTCTTCGCGATGAGCGTCAGTCTCTTCAAGTGGGATATCCTCTCTCCCAACAAACCGTGGATGGGGCTGGCGAATTATCAAACCCTCTTTGCCGATCCGGTCTTTTCGAAATCGCTGACCAATACGCTGACGTACGTGGCGCTGAGTGTGCCGCTGCAACTGGTGTTCGGTCTGTTTTTTGCGCTCTTGCTCCAAGCGGTCGCGCACTTCAAAGGCTTTTTCCGCGCACTGTACTTTATCCCCTTTGTCACCTCCACCGTCGCCATCAGTTGGGTCTGGCGATGGATCTATCAGCCGACCTTTGGTCCCTTGAACAACCTGCTGAGTCTGGTGGGGCTGCCGGAACAAAAATACCTGGCAAGTCCGGACCAGGCGCTGCCTTCGATCGTCGTGGTACTGGTGTGGCAAGCCTTGGGCTTTTACGTGATTGTTTTTCTCGCGGGGTTGGAAAGCATCCCTAACGACTTTTACGAAGCCGCCAGGATTGACGGCGCGCGCACTTGGGATTTGTTCCGCCACATCACGTTGCCGCTGCTCAACCCCACGATTGTTTTCTTGACCGTCATCGGCACGATCAGCGGCATCCAGGTTTTTACGCAAGTCTTGAACATGAGTTTCCAGGGGATGGGCGGTCCGTTGGATTCGACCTTGTCGCTGGTCTTGTTCATTTATCAGCAGGGCTTTCGACATTTCAAGATGGGCTACGCGTCGGCGGGCACCGTTGTGCTGTTTGCGCTCATTCTGGTCATCACTGCCCTTGAAGG
>CAYGQI010000373.1:0-1606 GCA_964351925.1 uncultured Anaerolineales bacterium
GTCGATCATCTGCCAAAGGTGGAGGACAAGATAGTAGAGGGGCGGATGGACGTCACTGAAATGGTTGAGGAAGATCTGAACAGGGGTTCCGTTGGCAACACTGGCGCTGTAGGCTTCGTCGTACCAGAAGCTTTGTGCGTCCAGGCGGTAGAGCCGCAGACCAAAGCCCAGGGCGACGATCACCAATGCCACTATAGTCGGTCGCGTCAGACGCTTCATTATTCCACCGGCTTTACTAGCCAGGCGAGAGTTCCAATGGCTCCCCCGAAGACGTTGAACACGAGGGAGAACGCGTACCCGAGAGCGACACCCTCATCCTTTCTCAGATACAGAGCCTTGACCAACTCGCCCAGCCGTCCCGGGGTCACATATCCGGCGGCGAGGGCGCTGTTATACACTGCGAACGCTGGGACAAAGCCGTAGCTGACCCCCTGCTGCCACAGAAGCAGGTGCCACCTCCCGGACTTGAGCAAGATCAGCAATGGATAGAGAATGGCTGCTGCCAGCAGAAACTGGGGACGGACCGTTCGGAGCATCTCCACCGTACGGCCGAGATCGATCCTGGACAGGATGAGGAGAAACAGCAGAGGTCCTGCCAGCCGGATGAACCTGTTGATCAGCACTGCTGATCTACTCACGCCTGGCTCCGGCGGCCGATGCTCGGCCTCGGCGAGACAGAAGGGCCAGCCATGAATCGGGCATTCGCCGGACGACTCGCCGCACTGCAGAGGTGCTCAAGATGAGGATTGCTGCCAGCAGCAGCGATTGCTGGACCCAGCGCTTGACGCCCACCTGTGGTCGCGGTAATCTGTAGTCCAGCGGCACGCGCAGCCACCATTGCCGCACAAAGTATCCTTCCTTCTTGTAGGCGAAAAGATGACCGTGTGAATGCATCAATGCCGCTCGGTTGACCTCCGCCAATCTCAGCGCTCCTGCCTGCACAGCCTCTTCCAGAAGCTGTTCTCCCCGCGCGGTGCGGCAGATCACCGTAGACCATCCGCCTTCGTATTCCCGGAGCCAAGTGTCTCCCACCGACACGTCGGCGAGTTCGTTTGTTAGATCCGGACAGACAAGGCAACGGCGGGGTACGTGCATTAGATTGACATAAGTATAGGAGTCCTTGGGCGCGAAGTATCGTTGGCTGTCATGGCCGTCAATGACCAGGCCCCCAGGCCAGGGGCCACCTCTGTACTGGAACCGGACGACCTGCTGCTTGGCGAAACCTGCCTTGGTTATCAGATAGTCGGTGGCGGCAGGCTCAAGGTTGAAGCCGCAAAACAGCCCGATCGCCAGGGGGAACTTGTCTCGATAGGAACCGATTCGTTGCATGCGGCGAAGGCCGTGAACATGGCAGGGCAGTCCGACCAGCGCGAGAGGTCCCGACTCCTGGCGAGCTGTGCTGAGCAGGGCATCGAGGGTCACAAGGCTATACTTCGATTGCGTTGCCCTTCGCACTTCCTCGGTCGTGGACAGCATCGTCGCCTGAGAGACCCAGGGCCTTTCAGGGTCCATAGCGACCCCCAAGGCACCAGATATCCGGTTCGTTTCCAACAGGTGCACTAGAAGCGCGGTGACCACGCCGCCCGAGGCTGCGTTCTCTCGCGTC
>CAYGQI010000374.1:0-1598 GCA_964351925.1 uncultured Anaerolineales bacterium
ACCTCGGTGGGAGTGATCTCGGCGGTTGATGTAATGGTGTCTGTAGATGGCGATGGCACAGATGTGGGTTCTTCTTGGGAATAGCCGAACTCCTGCTCGATCTGGCGGTCTATCTCCTGTGGAGACACGCTTACGCCGGCCTCCTGGGCGGCCTGACGGATCAACTCCTCCTGTATCAATTCATCCAGAAAACTCTCTGTGTTGAGGAGATCTCTTTGCACCGAGAGCTGGGATATCTGCTGGTCGATGATGCTGAGCATGAACGTGTCTACCTCGGGGTCGTAGAGGGACCGCTGTGTTCGCATCATCTCAATGTTGGCATCAAGCATCATTCGCTCCAAGCGGACTCTCTTCTGATAGATGTTGGTACTTAGGGGCACACTATTGACCTTCGCCACCGGCGCAGCGGGCTTGCCCACGAGTTCCTGATATGCGCCAAATCCCAGAATAGCCAGGATCAGGCAACCTATGGCAGCGGCCACGCCAATCAAGATGAGGCGCTGACGGCGCTCCTTCTCGCGACGAGATACCTGTTTGCGTGTAGGCGAGATGTCTTGCTTGACTTTTCTTTTGGCCATCGAATCCTCCGCTTGATCGGAGCCAGTGATTCTCCCTATCGTCAGTGCAGCCGCGCTACTTCGTCCGTATCGATACTCTGACGGGTCGTTGCAGGGGACGCCGGCAGGGCTTCAGTGTTGTGAGGAGCCGCGAGGAGAAAGAGAAAGAAGGGCATAGCAACGCCAGGTGCTATGCCCAGGCGACCTCACTCTATGCTTCAGCTACCGCGCGCATGCTCTGACGTGTAGGGCAACAGAGCTATGTGTCGTGCTCTCTTGACTGCCGTTGACAGCCGGCGCTGGTGTTTAGCACACAGCCCCGTCTTGCGTCGTGGCTTGATCTTGCCGCGATTGGTTACGTATTGGCGGAGCAAAGGCACATCCTTGTGGTCTATGGTGTCAGCCCTGCTCGTGCAAAAAGCGCACGGCCTCTTCCGTTGGAACTTGAAGTTCCGCCTGGGTCGCGGTCTCTGTTCTCGTCTCTCAGCCAAGGCTAGTCTCCTAATCCTTCATCGGCGTCTTCACTGTTCTTGTCCCGGGCGCCTTCTCGCTCTTCGTCCTCATCCTCCACGACATGGTAAGCGCGCTCTGGTTCTTCTCGAGGCACAGTGGGCGCCGCCTGGGTGGGTATCTCCTCGGTCTTGACCAAGAGGTATCGGATCACCTGCTCGGTCAGGGCCAACCTACCCTTCAATCCGGCGATGGCTTCAGGATCCAGCTGGATGTAGGCCACGATGTAGTACCCTTCACGGAACCTGCGGATGGGATAGGCCAGACGCCGCCTGCCCCAGGATTCATGGCGCAGCACCTCACCTCCACCGTCAGCGATCATCTGCCCTACTCTGGCCGTCACCTCTTGGAGCTCGTCTGCCTCGATCTCGGGGTTGACGATGTACATGAACTCGTAGTAGCGCAATCAACGTCTCCTTTCTTCGGGCTTGCCCCCAGTCCTTGCTGCGGGCAGAAAGTCTTCGAAAATGCGTTCTCCGCACGAAACCCTATTATACCATCAAGCGGGATGATAGTCAATTCGGCCCTCGG
>CAYGQI010000375.1:0-1590 GCA_964351925.1 uncultured Anaerolineales bacterium
TCATCGGGCTGGAGAGGGAATTTAGGGGACAGGCGGCGGGCGAGCGCACGCACGCCCTCGTCTGCCTCGGGGCGGCGGCTTTTGCCTTGATTTCGGCCAGGGCCTTTCCAGGAGGCGACACAGCCCGGGTCGCCGCTGGGGTGGTCACAGGTATCGGATTCCTGGGGGCGGGCATGATTCTGAAGAAGGAGGGTGAAAGGATCGAGGGTCTGACCACAGCCGCTGGCATATGGGCGGTGGGGTCCATAGGAGTGGCCATCGGGGCCGGCATGTACCTGCTGGGGACAGTCACGGCGGCGCTGGTGGGCTTGATTCTGGGGGCGGAGAGTGTGCTCAAGCTCGACGAGCGACTAGAGCGCAGAAGATCCGGGGAGGGGAAGTAAGGCTCAGCGAAGCGGGGCTCCCTCCACTGGGGCGGCTGGGCTCTTGGCCAGAGCAGCTGGGCATGCGGTGTGTAGCGGTTCCAAATCTGCGAGGAATGACGTGTCGCAGTTGATACAGCCGTTGTCGGAGCGAACTGAGTGTGATATATTGACCACAGAGGGATACCGGTGGCGAGAGGAGAGATATGGCGATGCTAGGCAAGAAGCTTGAGGATGCCATCAACGAGCAGATCAACAAGGAGTTTTATTCCTCGTATCTGTACCTGTCCATGTCGGCCTACTGCGAGGCCGAGAGCCTGCCAGGTTTTGCCGACTGGATGCGGGCTCAGGCGCAGGAAGAAGTGGGGCACGCGATGCACTTCTTCGATTACGTGAACGCGAGAGGCGGCCGCGTCGTGCTCAAGGCCATCGAGATGCCTCCCCCCATCTGGAAGTCACCCCTGGAGATGTTCGAGCAGGTTCTGGAGCACGAGCGGAAGGTCACGGGGATGATCAACCGCTTGTATGAGCTTGCCCTCACCGAGAAGGACTACGCGACGCAGATGGAGTTGCAGTGGTTCGTTACGGAGCAGGTGGAAGAGGAAGAGAGCGCCGGGCAGGTGGTGGACCAGTTGAAGAGGGTTGGGGAACAGCCTGTGGGACTGCTTATGCTGGACAGACAGCTTGGCGAACGTGAGGCAGCGGAGGCAATGGGAGAGGAAGGGTAGATCCGCACCAGCCCGGGGCATGTGGGTTCCCCAAGCGCACACTGCCAGAGCGAGGACTGTGCAGTACGATCCACCAAGGTCTTGTCCAGTGGCCTGGGACCTGCCGCATGGCACGACCCTGACTCCATCTGTGGTTGCTCATGAGGCTTGTGTCCCCAACTGACTCGTCACTCTTCGGAGGTTAGCCCAATGATGCCTATCGGTCCGTTGATGAAAGAACACCGGCTCATCGAGCGCATGATTGCATTGATGGAGGAGGAGCTTGGGAGGTTGAAGGAGGGGGAGGAACTGGACTGCGACTTCATCGATACCGCGGTGGACTTCACAAGGACCTATGCCGACAGGTGTCACCACGGCAAGGAGGAGGATATCCTGTTCCGCGAGTTGGCCAAGAAGCCGCTATCTGGCGAGCACAGCCGGACCATGCGCGAGCTGTTGGAGGAGCACGTCTACGGCAGGAAGACTACTGCCACACTAGTGGAGGCCAAGGAACGTCACGT
>CAYGQI010000376.1:0-1560 GCA_964351925.1 uncultured Anaerolineales bacterium
AGCGCAGAACTGACGTGGATCGATCACCAAGGGCCTTCAGGGTCGGGCACGGCAGGGGACCCCTGGCGCGTCCAGACGCGAGGCCAGTTAGGCACGGGTGCGGCCACTGGGGTTCCCACGCCAGCGCAAGCCGTGGTCGGCGAGGAACAGCCGGGCGGAGTCGCCCAGCCGGGCGGCCAGGTGAGTGCTGGTGCATCCGCTCTGGAGGTCACGCAGCTCATCTCCTACGTGAATGGCCGCAACTACTTCCAGCTGGACTGGACCATGACCAACCGCGGGGCGTCTCAGAGCTGCTTCAAGTTCTACCACGCCGCCGACATCTACTTCGCCAATAGCGACTATGGCTACGGCTATTATGACACTGGATCCGGCTCCGTGGGTGGATACGACCAGGGACGTACCTGGTTCATGGTTTTTGCCCCTATCACAAGGCCAGACCGATACAGGGAAGCCTACTATGGCAGCGTCTGGGAAGACGTCAAGGCTGGCCGGGACCTGGACAACACCCTCAGCAGCGAGTACCTGGACAACGGCATCGGTCTGCAATGGAACATCTGCCTGGCGGCCGGTGAGAGCAAGACCATCAGCGACGTGTGGAGCTTCGGCCAGAGCGAGGCCGAGGTCATCCCCACCGAGCTCGCCAGGGCGACGCCTCAGGGGCCCGCAGCCGTGGATGTGATGGTCAGGGATCATCTCAACGACGACGGCTCGGTCCCTTCCAACCCCAACGGGGAACCCTTCTGGATGAGTCCGGATATCATCGTCCGCCACCAAGCCGACGGGCAAACTGGAGAGACAGACTTCCAGAACCCCGCATTCGGCCAGACGAACTACGTCTACGTCACGGTGCGTAACATCGGCACACAGGACGCGTCCAACGTGGCGGTCAACGTCTATTGGGGCGACCCCGCGCTGCTCCTCGCCTGGCCTGATAGCTGGAACCTCATCGGCGCAACGACGGTGGACGTGCCGGCGGGAGGGCGAGCCGTCACTCCAGAGATCGCCTGGTCCAACCTTCCCAGCCCCGGGCACCGCTGCCTGCTGGTACGGCTGGTGACTGACCAGGACCCCATCCGCAATGAGGGAAACGTACCATTGGACAACAACATCGCGCAGCGCAACCTGCATATCCTGGAGCTGCCCGGGAGCGCGGGCTCTACTACGGGCAGTGAGGATGTGGAGGCTATTGTGGTCGGTCCTCCCAACGCTGAGACATCTCAAGTTGACGTGGTCGTCCAGTATCCGGATCTGCCTCAAGGCGCGGAGTTGGTCATCAGTATGCAGGGGGACCTGTTCGACCGCTGGATGCAGGCCACAGGCGGCGATGTGGTCAACGGTACCGTGCGGGGAGAGGAGATAGTCGCCAGTGGCCCCGACGAGACCATCATCCGCAGCCTGCCATTGAGCACGGGAGAGCAGGCGCCAATCACTATTCACATCGAAGCCCCTACCGCGGACCCCTTCAGTTTCCAGGTTACGGAGAGGGTCAACGGAGCCGACACAGGGGGCAATGTCTACTGGTACACCGCCCTGCTGCCTGAGCCCACACCCGATACCGGC
>CAYGQI010000377.1:0-1560 GCA_964351925.1 uncultured Anaerolineales bacterium
CTGCTTCGCGTCACGACAATTCGAACTTGTCCTTTAGAGCCTCTACGGCATCGTCTAGACGAGCTCGATCTATCACGCAGCTCACACTGGATATGGAAGTGCTGATGGACAGGATGTTGATGCCAGCGTCGGCCAGGGCTGTGTACATCATGCCGGCGATGCCCGGTCTCTCCCTGAAATCGGGTCCATAGATGGACACTACGGCCACGCGAGCCCGGTGCGTGATCCCGCGTCCCCCAAACCTCTCCTTGACAGGTTCCAGCAAACCAAGGGCCACCGACGCGTCCTTGCTGGCCACACAGAAGACGACATGAGTGTTGTTGTCAAGGTCGACGAGTTGCACGATGGAGACTACATTGATGCCCCTCTTGCCCAGAGTCTTGAATATCGCCGCTGCAACTCCAGGGCGATCAGGGACGGCCATCATTCCCACCAGGGCCAAGTCCGTGTACTGGAGGATACCGCCAATCGTCACCCTACCCACGGGCGTCTCTCCGAAATCATTGAGTCAGATCCGACCCAACATCGTAAGGAGTGCGGCCAGAAGCGCAAGGCCTCTAGCCCATCATGCCCCAGTCAGCATTCCAAGTCAACGTCTTTAGCCCCCGGCCAATGCGACCTGTGGGCAGACAGAAGCGAGCCTCCGAGGAAATCTGTGGCCGTCCTACTCAGCAGGACCACAGGCCGTCGCTGCAGCACCGCTTCTCAGTATACGGTGCTGGACGATCTCACCGTTCGGACTCGCCTGGCGTTACAGTGCGTTCCTTCTTCCCGTAGCCTAGGCCTGCCACGGCGTCCTCGATCTCGCCCAGGATGGCGGGGTCGTCAATCGTAGAGGGGACCTTGTAGCTCTCCCCGTCGGCGATATTGCGCATGGTGCCGCGCAGTATCTTGCCAGAGCGGGTCTTGGGCAAGCGCTCCACCACCGCCGCTCTCTTGAAGGAGGCGATGGCGCCCAGTTGCTCCCTCACCATCTGGATCAACTCCGACACCAGCTCCTGGCTGTCCCGGTTGGCACCTGCTTTCAGGACTACGAAGCCCACGGGCACCTGGCCCTTCAGTTCGTCGTGGACTGCAAGAACGGCGCACTCCGCCACGTCTGGATGCCTGGCCAGGATCTCCTCCATGCCGCCGGTGGAGAGCCTGTGCCCTGCCACGTTGATCACGTCGTCCGTGCGCCCCATGACCCACACGTACCCATCCTCGTCGATGAAGCCGCCGTCGCCGGTGATGTAGTATCCCGGATAGGGGTCGGTGTACGATTCCTCGAAGCCCTTGTCGTTCTGCCAGAGCGTGGTCAGATTGCCCGGCGGGAGGGGTAGCTTCACTGTGATCACACCTTCGACGTTGGGGCCAAGCGGCTCGCCGGTGGCCTGGTCGAGGACCCTCACGTCGTAGCCAGGCATGGGAAGGCCGGCCGATCCTGCCTTGGGAGGGAAGTACTCGAGGCCTCGGAAGTTGCCGGTGATGGCCCAGCCGGTCTCGGTCTGCCACCAGTGGTCTAGCACCGGCTTGCCCAGCAGCTCTGTAGCCCAGTAGTAGGTGTCGGGGTCGAGGCGC
>CAYGQI010000378.1:0-1556 GCA_964351925.1 uncultured Anaerolineales bacterium
AGCTGTGCCTTGTTCAGACCGCTGACGTCCTCGCCCCCTAGCCAGTACTGCCCGTCCGTCGGCCGGTCCAGGCAGCCCAGGATGTTCATCAGCGTGCTCTTGCCCGAGCCCGAGGGACCCATGATGGCCACAAACTCCCCTTCGTCGATGGTGAGGTTGACTCCGTCCAGTGCGCGCACGGTGGCTCCCCCCGTTCCGTAGACCTTGCTCAGCTCTTGCACTTCGATCAGATGCTCGTTCATTCCTCTACTCCGTCGCCACAGTACCGGTGCTCACCTGGTCTCCCTGCTGCAAGCCACTGACTATCTCGGCATAGGCATAGTCCATCAGCCCCACTTCCACCTGTCGCATCTGGGGCTTGCCATCCACCATCACGAAGACCGCGTACTCACCCGCGGAGAGTTCCCGCAGGGCCTCCACCGGCACCAGCAGCACGTTCTCCGCGCTCCCCGCGATGACCTCCACCGTGGCATTCAGCCCCATGGGGAGTGTCCCCAGGACACCCGACTGCTGTTCCTCTGGTTCCAGCCTGGCCAGAGCCTGTATCGCCGGCGCTCCCTCCATCTCCACCAGAGCTGGGTCCACACGGACCACGTGCCCGCTGAAAACTGCGTCGGGCAGCGCGTCGAACGTCACCTCGACCTCGTGGCCAACTGCGATCAACTCCAGGTCGGTCTCGTCCAGGTAGAACTCCACGAGAGGGTCTGACAGATCAGCCATGGTGACCATGGCGGACGTACCCACCATCTCATGTGCCGAAGCTGCCACCGCGGTGACGGTGCCCGAGATAGGCGCAGTGAGGACCGTGTCCTCCAGTCCGATCTGGGCGGACTCCAAGTTGCGGCGGGCTTGCTCCACGTTCAGTTGTGCTGTTTCGACCTCCTCGGTTGTTCCTCCATTCCGCAAGGAGTCGAGGTTCGACTGAGCCTGAGCGACGTTGGCCCTTGCAGAAGCGAGCTCCTCTCCTGAGGCGCCTGCCATCGCCATCTCGTAGTTGGCCTTGGCCTTGTCATAGGCCGCCGTGGCCGACCAGAGGTCCAGGGCCTGAGAGGACAGGGCAGCGTCCGGCCGCCAGGAGACTTTGTCGTACGCGGACTGGGCCTGCTGGAGCGTTTTCTCAGCCGTGGCCATGTCCGCCTGGGCGATGATGATCTCCTCCGCGGAAGGTCCGTTGAGCAGGTCCTTCAGGGCCTCTTGCGCGCTGGTCAACTGGTACTGGGCCGCCGCCAAATCTGAGGCATCCGGCGTCCCGGTCAATCCGGCCAACTGAAGCTCCGCGAGCCGCAGGTTGATCTCCGCCTGGGCCACCTGCGATTGCGCATCAGTGTCATCGAGGCGTGCCAGCACATCACCGGCCTGCACCTCATCTCCCACCTCGACCAAGACCTCGTTCAGACGCCCGCCACTGCTGAAGCTCAGATCCACCTCCGCATTGGGGACCAGCGTGCCGGTGCCACTGGCGGCGACGATCAGATTGCCTCGTCGCACTGTCGCTGTTTGGACCGTCTCTTCGCCGTTTGCCGTCTGCGGCTGCACCTTTTGACTATAATAGTACC
>CAYGQI010000379.1:0-1555 GCA_964351925.1 uncultured Anaerolineales bacterium
TGATGCAGGACAACCGGAAGGACGTGGCGGTCTTCATAGATTTCGAGAACATTTACATCTCGGTGCACAACAACTACGACGCTGACCCCAACTTCGAGTACGTCATGGACAAGTGCGCCGAGTACGGACGTATCACCAGCTCCAAGGCCTACGCTGACTGGTACCGGTACCCCAGAGTTACCAGCGCCCTCTACGCCCACGGCATCGAGCCGATGTACGTGCCCACCTACTACTACGAGCGGGACAAGTCCCATAGCGTCAGTACCATCAAGAACAGCGTGGACATCCATCTCTGCATTGATGCCATCAAGACCCTGTACGGCTACCCCAACATCGGTTGCTACATCCTGGTGACAGGCGATAGGGATTTTATCCCGGTGGTGAACACCATCCGTCAGTATGGCAAGTGGGTGGTGGTCATCGGCGTCGGAGGGGCCGCCTCCTCTCATCTGGCCCAGAGCGCGGACGAGTTTGTGCTCTACGAACACCTGCTGGACCTGGAGGAGAAGCAGGAGAAGGAGAAGGCGCCACCAGACGTCTACGCCGCGCTGGTACAGGCCATCGATCTGGCGAGGCAGAGGGACAACATCTCCACCATGGCCACCCTGAAACTACTGATGGTGGAGATCCTGGGTGGCTTCGACGAGAAGGAGCACAAGGATTCCAAGGGGAAACCCTTCACCAAGTTCAAGGACTTCGTTCGGGAAGCGGAGCGGCGGGGACTGGTGCAGATCTTCACCAGCGGCACCGTACACGAGGTGTTCCTGCCCAAAGAGGATCCCTACGCCCTCAGCCAGTTCGTGTCGGAGCCCGTCTCCGAGGAACATGGAACCGAGGGCGGCATCACCCCACGGGAGTGGGGCATCTTTCGCGACATGATGGGCCAGTTCGATCAGCCTGTGCGGTTCGTACAGATCTTCAACGCCCTGCGTGGCTTGCGGAATGCCGAGGTCATCGACTTATCCAACGCCGAGATCAGAGACGTGATCAAGACGGCCATCCACGAGGGCCTTCTCACCCGCACCACGAGGGGTGCACACGGATTCTACAAGCTTGACCCTGGCTGCCCCCTGCCCCCGGGCGGATAGCAGAGGATGGGTGCCCTCACCCTCCTACTGGTGGCGGTACTCGGGTATCTGCTGGGATCTTTCCCCTCCGGGGTGGTTGTGGTCAGGTTCCTGAAGGGGGAGGACCTGCGGAAGCTGGGCAGCGGGCACACTGGAGGGAGGAATGTGCGGCGGGTGGCCGGTTTGGCGCCCGCCGTTCTTGCTGTCCTAGGCGATGCGGCCAAGGCCATCGTGGCAGTAAGACTGGCCGAGATAGTGGGCCCGGAACCATGGGTGGTTCCCGTGGCGGCCACCGCCGCGGTCGCTGGACACTGCTGGCCCCTCTACACGCGCTTCCAGGGCGGCATGGGGCTGGGCAGCGCTTCTTTCATCCTCCTCTACCTGAGCCCTCTCTCGTTTCTCCTTCTGGTGCCCGCCTTCGCTGTGTGGTATGTGGTATTCCGTCGCCATCGGTATCGAGCCGCGGCAGCTACCGCACTGACAGCGCC
>CAYGQI010000380.1:0-1553 GCA_964351925.1 uncultured Anaerolineales bacterium
ACGTCCGTGATGGCGTTGTGTGTCCCTGTGGGCAGCTCGCCCACCACGATGCCCAGATCACGTGTGCGCGGACAAACCATGACGCAACAACCCTTTTGTCGTTTCAGAGGGAACCCAGAATTTAGTTATCTTGGATTGTCTGATTTTATCGCTCCTACTTGACAAGCTGACGATATTCTGCTATAATAGCCATGTTAGCTAAGTTATCCATGTAGGAGCGTGCATGAAAGACAAACCTTTGACCCGCTTCATCCTATCCACCGAGGCACAGAACAACTTCGGCCGACTTCTGGACGATGTATCCGCTAACGGCACGCGCTATATCATCAAGCGGTTCGGTGCGCCCAAGGCGGTGGTCGTCCCAGTGGAAGACTTCGAGCGTCTGCTCCAGGGCGAATCTGACGCCCAGACCACCCTGCAAATCCTCCGCGAGAGCAGGGCTGAATACCACCTGGGCGAATCCGTTGGCAATGAGGGAGAGTGAATAAAATGGCCTACGATATCATCACTGCCGATTGTTCCCTGTGGCTTAAGGCCTGCCCGCCGGCTTCCTTCCACGCCGTGGTCACCGATCCGCCCTTTGGGGTGCGGGAATTCACCCAAGCAGAACTGGAGAAGCTCAAGAATGGGAACGGTGGCGTCTGGCGTATCCCTCCAGCCATCGGTGGGAGCCAGCGTGCCCCTCTACCTCGCTTCACCGTCCTGACGCCTCAGGACGTGGAGAAGATGAGAATCTTTTTCCTGGAATGGGGCCGCCTCGTTTTGCCAGCCCTGGTGCCCGGTGGGCACGTGCTCATTGCCGCCACACCACTGTGGTCGCACGTCGTCTTCGGTGCATTAGCCCAGGCTGGTCTAGAGAAGCGCGGCGAGATCGCACGGCTAGTGCGTACCCTGCGTGGTGGGGATAGGCCCAAGGGTGCAGAAGAAGAATTTCCCAACGTCAGCGCCATGCCACGCTCGTGTTGGGAGCCATGGGGCGTCTTCCGCCGGCCCCTTGAGGGCACTCTAGCTGAGAACTTGCGCCGGTGGGGGACTGGTGGTCTCCGCCGCTTGCCCGATGGGAACCCCTTCCCTGATGTGATCGAGAGCGCGCGCACGCCACGGCAGGAACGGAAAATCGCACCGCACCCAAGCCTGAAGCCGCAAAGGTTCTTGCGCCAACTGGTTTGGGCTGCTCTCCCACTAGGCAAGGGGAGAATATTGGATCCCTTCGCGGGCGCCGGTTCCACCATTGCCGCCGCTGAAGCTCTGGGTTACGACAGCGTGGGCATAGAGATCAATGAAGAGTACGCTACCGTGGCTCGTCGTGCTGTGCCACTGCTGGCTCAACTGCCAGCCACGAACGGTGAGACGGATGGAAACCACCTGCCCAAAATCCCACTAGCCATGCCTTTGCCGCTCTTCCAGGCTGCCAGTTAGGCTCTTTTCCTGCCAACAGCGAATGCAGAGTCACGATAGACGGGGTTACCACGCAATTTTGCCATCCCCTGGCGATTAATGGAAGCCGTTATCGTTCGGCGTGAGGTTTCGCTGCGTCCACTGAAATTCCAATC
>CAYGQI010000381.1:0-1537 GCA_964351925.1 uncultured Anaerolineales bacterium
ATCAACCTGGCGGCATACCTGGCCAGCAGAGGCAAGAGACTGCTGATCGTGGACCTCGACCCCCAGGCCAACGCCACTAGCAGCCTGGGCGTGGACAAGAACCGCCGTCGCCTGTCTGTCTACGAGGCCCTCATAGAACAAATCCCTTTCCGCCAGATCATCGTACCTGTAGAGAAGGCCGGACTGGACCTGGCCCCCTCTGCTCCTGCCCTGGCCGGGGCCACGGTCGAACTCGTGCGTCTGCCTGAAAGCACCCACCTTCTTCGCAAGGCCCTGGCCACCCTGGATGGGCAGTACGACTACATCTTCATCGACTCGCCTCCCAGCCTGGGCATCCTGACCGTCAACGCCCTTACCGCAGCCGACAGCGTGGTCATCCCGGTACAGTGTGAGTACCTATCGCTGGAGGGCCTTGGACAACTGGTCCACACCGTCAATCTGGTGAGAAGAGACCTCAACCCCCAGCTCAGAATCTCCGGCCTGATCATGACCATGTATGATGTGCGCACCAAGATCGCCCAGCAGGTGGTCGAGGAGGTACGCCGCTACTTCGGGGACAAGGTGTTCTCCACCATCATCCCTCGCAACGTTCGCCTCAGCGAGGCGCCCAGCTACGGCGAGACTGTCCTCACCTATGCGCCAAAGTCCAGCGGAGCCCTGGCATACGAGGCTCTGGCCAAAGAATTCCTGCTAAGAACCGACCAGACGGGAGGTAGCTAAATGCCTGGCGAGAGACGCGGTCTGGGGAAGGGCCTGGAGGCCCTGATCCCCTCCGCTCCCGGCGTGAACGAGGTCGCGGTAGACAGTATCGTCCCCAACCCCATGCAGCCACGTCAGATGCTTGATCAGGAGGCTCTGGAGGAACTGGCCACCTCCATCCGCGAGCAAGGCGTGGTTCAGCCACTCGTGGTGACAAAGGTGGAGGGGGGTTACCAGCTTCTGGTCGGCGAGCGCCGCTGGCGAGCTGCCAGGTTGGCCGGGCTGGACGTCGTGCCCGTGGTGGTTCGCGATGTCAGCCCACAGCAGATGTTGGAACTCGCTCTGGTCGAAAACCTCCAGAGAGAAGACCTGAACCCTTTGGAGGCCGCGTCGGCCTACAATCACCTCTTAGAAGAGTTCGGCATGACCCAACAGCAAGTCGCTGACAAGGTGGGGAAGAACCGGGTCACGGTGACTAATACCCTGCGCCTGCTCAAGCTCCCCGCGGAGGTGAAAGAGGCCCTGCTCCAGAGCAAGATCACCGAGGGACATGCCCGGGCCATGCTGAGCCTTCGATCGGAGAAGGCCCAACTGCAAGTCCTCAGGGCCGTGCTGAAAAGCGGCTTGAGCGTCCGCCAGACAGAGGGGATGGTGCGGCGTTTGACCGAAGAACCACGGCCAAAACCTTCGCCGGACCGGAAGCCACCGGAACTGAAAGCTCTGGAGGACGAGTTCCGTCAGGCTTTGGGCACCAAAGTGAACCTGACCCGCGGCAGCAAAGGAGGAAGACTGGTCATATACTTCTACTCCGAGGAGGAGCTGCAGGGGATATATGACC
>CAYGQI010000382.1:0-1537 GCA_964351925.1 uncultured Anaerolineales bacterium
GGCCTGTCGGAGTCGGTGAGCATAGGAGACAAAGACAAGGCCATAGACGGTTTGTGGAACGCCATGGAATTTCTTGCGGCAGCCAAAGAGGCCGCAAGTCCAAATATCAAAGGTAAACGTGTCGCGGTGATAGGCGGCGGCAATACCGCTATGGACGCAGCGATTACCGCCAAGCAGCTCGGCGCCAAAGACGTTTACGTGATTTATCGCCGGTCGTTCAAAGAGATGCCCGCCTGGAGCGCCGAGCGCGACCGGGCAATCAGCGAAGGCATGCACTTTTTGATATTGACCCAGCCGACCGGCTTTTGCTCCGGTAATGGGAAGCTGACGGGGATTAAGGTCTGCCCGACGCGGTTAGGCGAGCCGGATGCTTCAGGACGGCGCAGGCCCGAACCGGTCGAGTCGAGCGCTTATCAGCTTGATATGGACATCGCTATCGAAGCGATAGGCCAGGCGCCACCGGAAGAGATCGGCAAAATTCTGCCGGGTGTCGATCTGAAGGACGGCCTCATCCAAACTAAGCAAGGGACATTGGCAACGTCCAGGCCGGGAGTTTTTGCCGGCGGCGACCTTGTCAGAGGTGCATCGACGGTCGTTGCCGCCGTTGCCGACGGAATGGCAGCGGCAAATGAAATAAACGAATTCCTGGGATCACAAATTTAAGAGAGGATTTTGGAAATGGCGGAACGACCCGTGGCAATTATCACCGGAGCAAGCCGGGGCATTGGGAAAGGTATCGCAAAAGAGCTGGCGTCGCTGGGCTATGACCTGGTGATCAACCACTTTGATTTTGACGCGGAGGGTAAAGCGGACGAATCCAAAGCCGTACAGACTCAAAAGGAAATCAAGAGCTCCGGTGCAAAGTGCGAAATTCTACGCGGCGACGTCAGCAGCGTCAAAGATCGCAACGCTCTGGTCGCCCTAACCAGGAGCAAATTCGGCAGATGCGATATGCTGGTTAATAACGCCGGCGTCGCGCCTTCAAAACGAATGGACATTCTTGAGGCCACCGAGGAGAGCTTCGACCGAGTGATGGGAATCAATCTCAAGGGGCCGTATTTTCTGACTCAGCTCGTGGCCAACTGGATGGTCGAGCAGAAAAGAACGCATCCCGAGCGCGCGCTGCGGATTGTCAACACAAGCTCAATCTCGGCATACACCAGCTCGCCGGCGCGGGGGGAATACTGTGTCAGCAAGGCGGGCATCAGTATGATGACGGCGCTGTATGCGGACAGATTGGCGGAATACGGGATTGGAGTATTCGAGATCAGGCCCGGAATCATCGCCACCGATATGACCAGCGTGGTGAAGGACAAATACGACAAGCTGATCGCCGCGGGCCTGACCCCGCTTCAACGATGGGGCCGGCCGGAAGATATCGCCAGGGCGGTCGGGGCCATCGCCGAAGGCAGGCTTGATTTCTCGACCGGCCAAGTCATCAACGTAGATGGCGGCTTTCACTTGAGAAGACTGTGACGGTTGAGGCTGATGCCGGAGATTCGATGCTCGTCGAGAATCAAGACGGCAAGAAGGGAGA
>CAYGQI010000383.1:0-1535 GCA_964351925.1 uncultured Anaerolineales bacterium
GTCGATCAGCCGCGCAATCTGGCCAAATCGGTGACGGTGGAGTAGGGTGGGTCCGCAGCGGTGGGGCCTCATTCGGACCTGGCCCACGGCTGGCTGCATCGACCGCCGGGGCCGATTCCGTGTTGTCACAGAGGTCAGGGTTGCGAGAGAGGCCGCTGCAGCTCTGAGCGCGCAGTGGTGTGCGGCACGCGCGGCAGAGTCTGGCGTCGGGTTCAGTTAGGAGAGCGAACCGATCATTATCACTGGTGACCTGAGGAGGAGTCATGGGAGTAAGACTGGAGGAACTGCGCAGGCAATTCGGTGTTGTAGCCGACCTCGAAGCTGCCGGAGGTGTGTTGGGCTGGGACCAGCAGACGTACATGCCACCTGGCGGCGCACAGGGACGGGCGATGCAACTCGCCACCCTAGGCCGCCTGGCTCACCAGCAACTGGTGAGCGACGAGATGGGGGCGGCACTGGTGGCGGCAGAGTCGGAGGTTGAGGGCCTGGATCCTGATTCGGATGAAATCCGCACTGTGCGCAAGGCTCGGCGCGATTTCGACAAGGCGCGGAAGGTGCCCTCTGAGTGGGTCGCGGAGTTCAGACGAGTGACCGCCCTGGCCCACCAAGTGTGGGAGAAGGCGAGGGCCGAGTCTGACTTCTCGCAGTTCGAGGGTCCGTTGGGGGAGATCGTACAACTGCGGCGCGACTATGCGGACTTCTTCGCCCCATTCGAGCATGTGTACGATCCGTTGCTCGACGATTTCGAGCCGGGCATGAAGACCACGGAGGTCAAGGCTGTCTTTGGCGAACTCAGGCCGGAGCAGATCTTACTGGTGCAGGAGATAGTGGACCGGGGCACGCCGGTGGACGATTCCGTGGTGCACCAGCAGTTCGACGAGCAGAAGCAGCGGGACTTCGGAATGGAGGTAGCCAGGGCCCTGGGATATGACTTCGATAGGGGCCGGCAGGACAAGTCCGTCCATCCCTTTACATCCGGCTTCGGGACGGGCGACGTGCGCATCACCACGCGCTTCGACCAGGGATTTCTCAACACGGCTCTCTTCGGCACGATGCACGAGGCAGGTCACGCCATGTACGAACAGGGCGTCAACCCAGAGTTCGACAGGACGCCCCTGGGCATCACTGCTTCTCTGGCCGTGCACGAGTCGCAGTCGCGGATGTGGGAGAATCTGGTGGGGCGCAGCCGCGCCTTCTGGGTAGGATTCTACCGTCGACTCCAAGAGGTCTTCCCCGATCAACTGGGGAGTGTGGACCTGGAGACCTTCTACCGTGCCATCAACAAGGTAGAGCCTTCGCTGATCAGGGTGGAAGCCGATGAGGCCACCTACAACCTACATATCATGTTGCGCTTCGAACTCGAAATCGAGCTCATGGAGGGCGCTCTGGAGGTGGCTGACCTCCCCGAGGCGTGGAATAGCAGGTTCCAGGAGTTCCTGGGGATGGTGCCGCCAGACGATGCCAAAGGGGTGCTGCAGGACATCCACTGGTCTGCCGGGATGTTCGGATACTTCCCGACGTATGCGCTGGGCAAC
>CAYGQI010000384.1:0-1535 GCA_964351925.1 uncultured Anaerolineales bacterium
TCCGCCAACTCGAGGCGGCCTGAACCTTAATTCCTCACCGTTCTCCCCGACAACCAGCCCGCAAAGCTTGACAACGAACACTTGTTCTGCTATACTTGGGGATAGAACAACAGTTCTAGCTCTGCTCATCTTCCATCGCCGCGCTGGTAACAGTGAAGCCACCAGCCAGTCCTCCAAGGAGGTATCCCGTGGACACGGGCCTATTGTGGTATGACGATTCCCAGGCAGACTTCGCCACGAAGGTTCTGGAGGCAAAGGAGCGTTACGAGGAGAAGTTCGGTAGGAAGCCAAACCGCTGCTACGTCCATCCGGAATGCTTGCCGAAGGAAGGAATACCGGCCAACGGCATCAAGGTCGTCGCGAGCCCGACTGTGTTGCCCAACCACTTCTGGGTGGGAGTCGAGCAAAAGGAAGTGTGCGGAACGAGAGACCGAGCCAGGTTCGTCTGAATCGAGGTCAAGCGCAGTACCGAGCAACCGTGGGTCCGCGCACTTGTCTTGCCCTCGCCCGCTGCCCCGGCTCCACCTCATGCCTCCAGAAGTTGGAGCGGCGTCCTGCGCCCGAGCTTCGTGCGATCAAAATCACCGTCGAAACTGACTATTGCCAGATTGTGCTTCTCCGCAGCCAGGTACTGATAAGCATCGTCGAAGTCCAGGTTGAAGCGCTCCGCCACCGCTACCAGCCTTTGCATGTCTTCGGGGCCCAGGCGTGTCAAACCAACGGCCCCTTCAATGAAGACGTCCTGCACGAATCGCCCAAACGCCTCAAAACGGTCAAGCCTGCGAAGCACGACTCCGATGGAATGAAGAGCGAAATCGGTAACGAAGAGGCGATCTGTTGGCGTCTGCTCCAAGAACCGGCTTACGTCTTCAGACCTCGACTGATCGAGGAGTCTCTCCAGCCAAACGTTGGTGTCTACAAGATACACCAGCTAGTCACCCCGCCATTCCAGCGCCCTCTGCTGAAGCTCCAGGGCGGTATACTGGTCCCGATAGTCGCTGAGAGCGCCTGCCCAGTCCTGACGCAGCTTTCTCCCGGCCTTCTGCTGTCGCTTCTGGATCAGGAACTCCGCGAAGTCCCTTACCTCCTGTCGGAGATCAGGTGGCAGCTCCCCGATCAAGTGCTCTATGCTTTCCATGGGTCCCTCCAAAGCCCTGTGCTTCCTCAGAACTCAGCCCACGGTACAAGCGGCGCCTTGGCGGCTGGTCTGACATGTTCCGAACGCACCATCACCTCTTGTCGAATGATAGCGCACTCTTGATTGCTCGGCAACCATCAGATTCCTGCGGCTTGCTCATAGCGCGGCCGGTTTGGCAGGATCACCACAGCCAGCAGATAATGGAATCGCCTCATCAACTCACTGGCTCGGCCGATACCTGGAAGGAAGGCAAGGCATGACGCACGAGGAGACGGAACTCTTCGGACACGGCTCGTTGCCCTGGCTGCTGGCGGACGACCCAGCGAACCCCGGGGTACGCCCCTTCGCACTGCAGGAACTGTTGGGTAAACCGGCGGACGACCCAGAGGTCATCGGC
>CAYGQI010000385.1:0-1516 GCA_964351925.1 uncultured Anaerolineales bacterium
CAGGCTGGGCTACTGCGACTACTCGTGTAACGCCTGTGGCCAGGTGTGTCCGGTGCAGGCCATACCCCCGCTGTCCCTGGAGGATAAGAGGCAGCAGGTCATCGGCAAGGCTTACATCGACGAGAATCGCTGCATCGCCTGGGCCGATCTCAAGCCCTGTATCGTCTGCGAGGAGATGTGCCCGGTGCCTGACAAGGCCATCAAGCTGGAGACGGTGGACGCAGCGACGCCAGACGGAGAGACGGTGGCCGTACAGCGCCCACGGGTGGTCCGGGAGCGATGCATCGGCTGCGGGATCTGCGAGTACAAGTGCCCGGTGAACGGCGAGGCGGCGATTCGGGTCTACGTGCCGCCCGCCATCCGCTGAACGGCACCTGGCTGATGAGGGGCAGTGTGTGCGCTGCTGGGCCTGCGTCCTCGGGTCGCTGACGGACGTGGCTGCCGATGTGCCGAGGCGAGAGGGAAACCCTGAGAAAGAAGAGCGCTACCTGTACGTGGTGGTAGTGCGTCTGGCGACCTTGGTGACGATGACTGCGCGGTCGTGGTCGCGGACGGTGTATATCACTCTGTACTCTCCAAGGCGGATGCGATAGAAATCTCTCTTGGGGGCCAACTTGCGGCAACTGCGTGGTCGAGGATCGTCCGCCAAGCTCTCTATGGCCGCTCTCAATCTTGCCAGATCCGACCCGTGTAGCCGGTCGAGCGATCTGGTTACGGCCGGTGCGAGTTCAACCCTGTAGTTCGCCGCCGCATGCTCGTTCTCGGAAGTACTTGAAGGCGTCAATGCCTCCCTCCAGTTCGTATTCCGCCAGGGAGGTCTCGGAGTCGGCCAGATCCTGAGCTACTTCCATGGCTTGTACCCACCACTCCAAGGCTTCGAGGACAAGGTCCTGCAACGGTGTTCCTCGTCTCTCGGCTTCGCTTTCCAGGCGGTCGAGCAATTCCTCGTCGTCTATGTTGAGCACCAATCGTTGCACTGCCAGGGTTCTCCTCGCTTTGTGGCAAAGCTGCGACAATTACATTATATGAGGATATGCGAGCAGCTGTCAATGCCCGGCGCTCGTCGCGCCTATGGCGTGAGTTGTTCGTGGCGCCGCCAGGGACGCGAATGAACTCCCTGGAAAGACCCCAGTCTGGCACGGTGCTGCGAGACAGAGCGTGCACGCGTGCCGCGGCGTTCTCTACGCACAACTCCCCAACGGAGAGTGTGGAAAAAGTCCTTCGCGCCACGATAACGGGAATACCTGCACACTATTGACCGAAATCAGAGAGATTGGCGAACAGAGTTCTTCATTCTGCCGCGAATGGCCTGCATTGCGCACGATCCGGTCACCTTAGATTTCGGGACGCGTTTTTCCACACCCTCCAACGGAGCCTTGAGGTAGCGGTGGGGTTGGGCTACAATGCAAGTCAAGGGAGGGCGAGATGGCCGAGCGTGGGAGACCCCAACAGGAGTCCACACTGGCGGACCTGGCCGCAGCGCGCCAGGAGCTGCTGGATGCCCTGGAGGGGCTGA
>CAYGQI010000386.1:0-1510 GCA_964351925.1 uncultured Anaerolineales bacterium
TGCCGGTAGTGTCGCAAAGGGCGACTTCCATGACCCCTAGCTCTTGCAGCCGACGGCACACTCTGAGAACCTGACTGACTGGTACGTCGCCCTCGAAGGGACACCCAAAGGAAGTCGCCAGGCTTGCCCGCACTGACACGCCGGATTCCTTGGCGAGGTCAAAGATGGGCCCGAACCCCTCCAGGGATTCGTCTATCGACCGACGCACGTTGCTGCGGTTGTGGCTCTCACTGGCGGAGACGATCACGTCCAGCATGTCCACCCGCGCCTCCAATGCCCGCTCCGCACCTTTCAAGTTGGGCACCATGGCCATGCAAGCCCGTCCATCCCGTTTGATGCCCGATAGTACCTCCGTTGCGTCCCTCAACTGCGGTACGAACTTGGGGTGCACGAAGGAAGTCACTTCCATGCGCCCTATCCCCGAGGCGAAGAGGGCATCCACCAGCTTTATCTTCTTCTCCGTCGGCACGAACTCCTGAACGATCTGGAGCCCGTCACGTGGGCCGACCTCCACCATCTCCACGGCGGAAGGCAAACGTGAGGTCCAACTACTTTTGGCCATTCCGAAGTCTTCCACCTTTCTGCTTTCCCCGAGAGTTGCGGTACTCGGCTAGAACCTTCAACGCCACGTGGCCGATCTCGCCAAAGTGGTCCACCATGTAAGCCCCGGCACCTCGCAGTGCTTCGATCTTGCCCTGTGCTGTGCCCCGTCCGCGGGTCACAATCGCTCCGGCGTGACCAAAACGCACATCCGACCGGGCAAATCGGCCGGAGACGTAGCCCACTAAGGGCTTGGTGAATCCCCCGGCCTTGATGAACTCCGCGGCATCTTCTTCTACGCTGGTGCCAATCTCTCCGAAGAAGGCTACCATCTCGGTCTCGTCGTCCTTTTCGAACTCGGTCAAGAGATCGATCAGCGTGGTGCCGACGAAGGCATCGCCACCCATACCGATGGCTGTGCTCTGTCCCAGCCCAACCCTGTTCAGATAGTAGGCCAGTGTGGTGGTGTTTCCACCACTCCGGGAGATCACGCCCACGGGACCCGGCTGGAAGAACTCCTTGGCCAGGTCAGAGCGACCGCCGATCATACCCACCAGGCATCTCCCGGGGCTGACCAGGCCGATAGTGTTGGGCCCAATGACCCGCGCACCGCCGCGCCTGGCATAGGCGATCACTTCCAGCATGTCTTGCTGCGGCACCCTCTCTGGGTGAAGGGTGATAATCCCGATGCCTGCGTCAATCGTTTCGAAGGCAGCGGTCTTGGCAGCTTGAGCAGGCACGAAGATCGAGCTGACGGTGATCCCAGGGTGATTCTCCTTGGCTTCCTCCGCGCTGTTGTACACACGGACACCCTCTACGGTCTGGCCGCCCCGTCCGGGCGTCACTCCCGCCACCACTTGGGTACCGTATTCCTTCATCAGGCGAACACGGATCTGCGCCTCTCGCCCGGTAATACCCTGCACCAGCACTTGAGTGTTCTCGTCAACCAGAATCGCCATCATGCCTCCCT
>CAYGQI010000387.1:0-1504 GCA_964351925.1 uncultured Anaerolineales bacterium
CACATGACTTGCAGTCCCGTGGCCACGGCTGGCAGCGCTTCGAGCTTCGGGCCTTGGCGGGGAACAACGGGCAGCGTGGGAAAGGCGTCTCGTCCTGAGGACAGCAAGCGAGAAGAGTTGTCGGTCTGGGAGTGTACAACCGGGACTTGACATTTGTGGGCATGTATGCTAATATATGCATGCGGAGCCCTGCATATGACTTCTCCCATTCCCGAGTTTGTAACAGTCACTAAGGCCCTCTCCAACCCCCTCGCCGTGCGCATCCTGAAGCTATTGCTCCGCGGAGAGGAACTTTGCGTCTGCGAGATCATGGACGCCGTGCACGTCCCCCAGTACACCTGCTCCCGTTCTCTGGGGACTATGTACGCGGCCAACATGGTCGTCCGCCGGCGAAAGGGGAGATGGGCATACTACACGTTGCACCCGCAGCCGTCGGCGGTGGTGCGCGCGGCTCTGGACATGGTGGGCCAGCAGGTCAGCGACGCGATCTTGGAGCAAGACGAAGCGAGGCTCGTGGATCGACTGGCGTTGCGTGTCGATGGCAAGTGCGTGGCCGCGTATTGACCCAACTCGTGTGTAAACTGGGGACAGGGGAAGGAGGTGATGGTCTAGATCGTTGAGGCTCTACCGAGGGTGCAGCTTAGTCAACACCTGCAAAATTACGGATGATTCAAGGAGAGAATGATGCAGCGAACCGAAGTGATTGAAAGCGCAAAGAAGCATGGTGCCGCCCTCGTCGGCATCGCCAGCGTGGATAGGTTCGACGAAGCGCCGGAGTATGCCAGGCCTACCACCATGCTCAAGGACGCGCAGAGTGTGATCGTGTTTGGGATTCCGATTCCCAGGGGAGCGGTAGAGACCATCCCCAGTCATATTTGGACCAGACTTCACGAGCACCTCATGGCCGTGGTTGCGGATGACATCGCCTGGAACCTGGCCCTGGAGCTGGAGGCAGCGGGCTACAAATCTGTAGACATCGGCGGCCTGGTGGTGGGCAAGTCCATCTTCAACAAGATCGTCGACGCTCTGGGTGGAGTGCCATATCCGATCCACAGCTTCGAGACAGACGGTGAACTCGCTCTCAACTGGGCGGGCCAGGCCGCTGGTTTGGGCACGGTGGGGACCAACTCGTTGCTGCTGACCGAAGCATACGGGCCCAATATCATCCTGGGCGGCGTGGTGACCACTGCGAAGTTGGAGCCTGACCCCCTGATGGAGGATCTCTGCACCGAGTGCAACGCCTGCGTGGAGAAGTGCCCGGCCGGGGCTATGGGAGAGGACCGGTCGTTCGACATGGTCAAGTGTTTCCTGACGAACGCCGCAGAGGGTAGGCTCCTGGCGGCGGCCATGGACAAGAAGGATCAGGCGGTCCAAGATAACCTGATGAAGACCATCATCGCTTCGACGGGACACACGCCTGCCACCTGCATCTGCGGTGCAGGTTGTCTGGCTGCCTGTCCGGTTGACCCGCGACGGAAGGCCCTCAAGGACGCGAAAGCATAAC